>JAHECM010000248.1 GCA_024641725.1 Limnohabitans sp.
TGTGGGCCCCCCGCATGGACGCAGACCCGCACAAGGGCGCACCCAAAGCGCCGGTGCTCTACGTCAAAACGGCCAACACCTTCAACGCGGGCGGCCCCCTGCTGCTGCAAGACGGCGTGACTGAGGTGGACATCGGGGCCACGCTGGGCTTGGTGATGGGCGAGGGCGGTCAAGTGGCCGCCGCCGCGTTGCTCAACGACTGGGCCGTGCCCCACGCGAGCTACTACCGACCGCCCGTCAAGTTCCGCTGCCGTGACGGGTTTTTGGGCTTACCTGCCACCCTGACGCCTTGCCCGGACTTGGCCGTGCTGGACCAGCTGTGCATCGATGTGAAGCGCAACGGCCACACCGTGCAGACCGTTGACCTGCAAGGCTTGGTGCGGCAGCTGCCCACCCTGTTGACCGATGTGGGCGAGTTCATGACTTTGCAGCCCGGCGACGTGCTGATGGTCGGCAGCGACTGTTTGGCCGATGGCACGCGCCCCCGAGCCCAAGCCGGTGACCGAGTCGAGATCAGTGCCCCTGGCTTTGCCCCTGTGAACGTTCAAGTCGGAGGTGCCGCATGAAGCACGCACGCATTGCCTGGTCGGGCGCGGTCCAACAAGCGGTCGAATCCGACGGTCGGCTGCTCATCACCCAAGGTCCTCACAAAGGCCATCGCGTCGGTTTTGACGAAGTGGTCTGGCTGCCGCCGCTGGCCCCCGTGCCGCAAGCGCGCACGGTGATCGCGCTGGGCCTGAACTACGCCGACCACGCCAAGGAGTTGGCCTTCAAGGCCCCCGAAGAGCCACTGGCCTTCATGAAAGGTGAAGCCTCGCTCATTGGGCATCGTGCCTTCACACACCGCCCGGCGGACGTGAAGTTCATGCACTACGAGTGCGAGCTGGCCGTGGTCATTGGCCGCACTGCCAGGCGCGTGTCAAAGGCCGACGCCTGCGACTTTGTAGGTGGCTACGCGGTGGCCAACGACTACGCTATCCGCGACTACCTCGAAAACTGGTACCGCCCCAACCTGCGGGTTAAAAACCGCGACACCTGCACCCCCATCGGCCCTTGGCTGGTGGACGCCGCCGATGTGCCCAACCCCATGGCGCTCAAGTTGCAAACCACCGTGAACGGCCAAGTCACCCAAAGCGGCAGCACCGCCGACATGATTTTTGACGTGCCCACGCTGATCGAATACTTCAGCAGCTTCATGACCCTGAACCCCGGCGATGTGATCTTGACCGGTACGCCCGACGGCGTGGTCAACGTCAACCCGGGCGACGTGGTCGTCACCGAGATCGAAGGCCTTGGTGCCTTGACCAACACCCTTGTTTCATCTTGACCTGCATCTGTGGGAGCACCGCCCTCGTCGCTCCCACAAAAAAACCGAGGAACACCCGACATGAAAATCGACCACCTGATCAACGGCCATTGCGTCGCGGGCCGAGACTACTTTGAGACCAGCAACCCCGCCACCCAAGAAGTTCTGGCCGAAGTCGCCAGCGGGGGCGAGGCCGAGGTCAACGCCGCCGTGGCCGCCGCCAAAGCCGCCTTCCCCAAGTGGGCTGGGACGCCTGCCACTGAGCGCGCCAAGGTCATGCGCCGCTTGGGCGAGCTGATCACACAACACGTGCCTGAAATCGCGGAAACCGAAACCCGGGACTGCGGCCAAACCATCAGCCAGACCGGCAAACAGCTGGTGCCACGTGCGGCCGACAACTTCCATTACTTTGCCGAGATGTGCACCCGCGTGGACGGCCACACTTACCCCACGCCCACACACCTGAACTACACCTTGTTCCACCCGGTGGGCGTGTGCGCGCTCATCAGCCCCTGGAACGTGCCTTTCATGACCGCCACTTGGAAGGTCGCGCCGTGCTTGGCGTTTGGCAATACCGCCGTGCTCAAAATGAGCGAGCTCTCGCCCATGAGCGCCGCCCGCCTGGGCGAGCTGGCGCTGGAGGCGGGTGTGCCCGCAGGCGTGCTCAACATCGTGCACGGATTCGGTAAAGAGGCGGGCGAGCCGCTGGTCTCGCACCGCGATGTGCGCGCCATCAGCTTCACCGGCTCCACCGTCACGGGCAACCGGATTGTGCAAAGCGCGGGCCTCAAGAAGTTCAGCATGGAGCTGGGCGGCAAAAGCCCCTTTGTGATCTTCGAAGACGCCGATTTGGACCGCGCACTGGACGCCGCCATCTTCATGATCTTCAGCAACAACGGCGAGCGCTGCACCGCAGGCAGCCGCATCTTGGTGCAGCAAAGCATCTACGCTGACTTTGCCGCCAAGTTTGCCGAGCGTGCCAAACGCATCACCGTGGGCGACCCGCTCGACGAGAAAACCATCGTCGGCCCCATGATCTCCAAAGCCCATCTGGCCAAGGTGCGCAGCTACATTGAGCTGGGCCCCAAAGAGGGCGCGACCCTGCTCTGCGGCGGACTGGACCAACCCGGCTACGCCGCCGACTTGCCCGCGCACGTGAAGAGCGGCAACTTCGTCTGGCCCACCGTGTTTGCCGATGTGGACAACCGCATGCGCATCGCGCAAGAAGAAATCTTCGGCCCCGTGGCCTGCCTGATTCCTTTCAAAGACGAGCAGGACGCCATTGAAAAAGCCAACGACATTGAATATGGCCTTTCCAGCTACGTCTGGACCGAGAACCTGGGCAAAGCCCACCGCGTGGCCGCTGCGGTGGAGGCGGGCATGTGCTTTGTCAACAGCCAAAACGTGCGCGACCTGCGCCAGCCCTTTGGCGGCACCAAGGCCAGCGGCACCGGCCGCGAAGGCGGCACCTGGAGCTACGAAGTGTTCTGCGAACCCAAGAACGTGGCGGTCAGCCTGGGGGGTCACCACATTCCGCATTGGGGCGTATGACAAATTTCCGCCACCTGTCATACTTGATGTCATACATCCGCCCCGAATGCATATGACAAGGAGTGTCCCATGCTGTCTGTCCGCCTGCCCGAAACCGTTGAACGCGAATTGACTCAGTATTGCGCCGCGCGCAAGCTGAGCAAATCGCATGTGGTGCAAGAAGCCCTCGCTGAGTATTTGGTGGCCGTTAAAAACCCGCCCA
>JAHECM010000251.1 GCA_024641725.1 Limnohabitans sp.
CGAATTTGCCACCCTGCGCTGGGCCGAGGTGCAGTTGCAACCCTTGACAGGCCGCCGCCACCAGTTGCGACGGCACATGAAGCACATCGCCCACCCCATCATCGGCGACGCCACGCACGGCAAAGGCCCGCTCAACCGGGCAGTGGCCGCGCACCTGGGGCTGCAAAGGCTGTGGTTGCATGCTTGGCGTCTGGACATGACCCATCCCCTGACAGGGCAGGCCTTGAGCACAGAGGCGGCGTTGCCTGCGCAGTGGTCCGTCTGGACAAAGCCCTGAGCCACCGACACCGCCTGTCCCAAAGTGGATATGCGCCCCTGCCAGCAAACGATAGGATGCACCCAACTGAGCACACATCCGCGCATGAGCCCCAATCCACGGAAACATCGCGCACGGGCTGCGGCGCGGCACTCGTTCCCCCATTCATGGAGTCACCTTTGAGCACTTTATTCACCCCCTTCACCTTCGACGCCCCCAGCGGCCCCCTGACGCTGGCCAACCGCATCGTGATCGCGCCCATGTGCCAGTACTCGGCTGTGGACGGCCAAGCCAGCGACTGGCACCTGGCGCACTGGGCCAACCTGCTCAACAGCGGCGCGGGCTTGTTCACCATCGAAGCCACCGCCGTGTCGGCCGTGGGCCGCATCAGCCCCGGCTGCCTGGGCCTGTGGGACGACGCCACCCAAGCGGCCCTTGCCGACAAGCTGCACCGCGCTCGCCGCTTGGCCCCGCACATGCCGGTGTGCATCCAGATCAGCCACGCGGGCCGCAAAGCGTCGAGCGCCGCGCCGTGGCACGGCGGCATGTTGATTGCCCCCGAAGACGGCGGCTGGCAGACGGTGGCACCCAGCGCCCTGCCCCACTTGCCGCAAGAAGCCGCACCCACCGAGCTGAGCCTGACCGACATCGCGCAAATCAAGGCCGACTTTGTCAACACCGCCCGGCGCAGCCACGCCCTGGGCATTGAGGCCGTGGAGTTGCATGCTGCGCACGGCTACTTGATGCACCAGTTTTTGTCGCCCCTGGCCAACCAGCGCACCGACGCGTACGGCGGCTCGTTTGAAAACCGCATCCGCTTTGTGATGGAGGTGTTCCAAGAGGTGCGCGAGGCCTTTGGGGGTACGCTGGGCATTCGCATTTCGGGCACCGACTGGGTGGACGGCGGCTGGACGATTGAGGAAACGTGCGCACTGGCGGTCCGGCTCAAGCAAGCCGGGGCGCAGTTTGTGCACATTTCTTCGGGCGGCGTGTCCCCCCTGCAAAAAATCGCCATTGGCCCCGAGTACCAGGTGCACTTGGCCAAAGCGGTCAAAGCAGCCTCGGGCTTGCCCACCTTTGCCGTGGGCCTGATCACCGAGCCCGCCCAGGCCGAGGCCGTGCTGCAGCGCGGCGACGCCGACCTGGTGGCGCTGGCCCGGGCGTTTTTGTACAAACCCCGTTGGGGCTGGGAAGCCGCCGCCGCCCTGGGCGGTCAGGTGCAAGCCTGGCCCGCCTACTGGCGCAGCCTGCCCCGCGAGGCGGCTGGGATTTTTGGCGACGCCAAAATCGGCATGCGCTGACACCCTCCACACAACTCAACTCAACTCAACTCACACACCACAGAGGCCGCCCATGACGTTTTTGACCCACCGAACATTACGCACACTGCGCACCTGGCCCCGGACACTGACACGGTCAATGGCCCTGACCGCCTTGACCGCCTTGGTTTTGCCAATGGGCCTGGGGGCGCAGACTTTCCCCAGCCGCCCGATCAGCTTGGTCGTGCCCAACCCGCCTGGCGGCTTGGTGGACACCTCTGCCCGCTTGGTGGGCGACAGCCTGAGCAAGGTCATCGGCCAGTCGGTCGTGATCGAGAACAAACCCGGCGGCAGTGGCAACCTGGCCTACTTGCAAGTGGCGCGCAGCGCCAAAGACGGCTACAGCTTGCTGGTCTCGTATTCGGGCTACCACATCGCCAACCCGATCCTGATGGACAAGTTGCCCTGGGACCTGAAAGACCTCACGCCCGTGGGCTTGATCACCGTGGCGACCAACGTGATCGCGGTTCACCCCTCGGTGCCGGCCAACAACCTGCGTGAATTCATCGCTTACGCCAAAGCCAACCCGGACAAGCTCAACTACGCCTCGCAGGGCAACGGCTCGATCTCGCACATCGGCACCGAAATCTTCAAGATGCAGACCGGCGCCCACATGACCCATGTGCCCTACAAAGGCTCTGGCCAGGCCATTGCGGATGTGCTGGCTGGGCAAGTGCAGGTGTTCATCACCACCCCACCCTCTGTCATGCAGCATGTGCAGGCGGGCAAGCTCAAAGCCCTGGCCGTGACCGGCAAAACCCGCCACCCCGGCATGCCGCAGGTGCCCACCGTGGCTGAAGCGGGGCTGGCCAACTTCGAGCTGGAGTCTTGGGTGGCCTTGTACGCACCGGCGGGCACGCCTGCTGCCGTGCTGCAAAAGCTGTCAACCGATGTCAAACGCGCCATGGAGCTGCCCGAAACCAAGCAGCGCGCCGACTCGGCGGGCATTGAAGTGCGTTACCTCTCGCCCGCCGACACCACCCGGGTGTTGGAGCGCGAAACCGCCGACTGGGCCAAGGCCATCAAGGCGGCCAACATCCGGATGGATTAGGCCCCCACTGGGTAAAATCGGGGCATTCCGACTGAGTTCAGTCTTCAACGGCACTTTGTGTGCCGTTTTTCCATTTTCAAGACCCCGCCATGAGCAACGCGCCTGCCACCCCCATCGCACAACCCGGCCTCGACAGCCTGTCCAAATCGTTCGAGCCCGCCGCCCTGGAAGCCCATTGGGGCCCCGAGTGGGAAAAGCGTGGCTACGGCGTGGCCGGTTTCCGTGGCACGGGCGCGCCCGTGGCCGATGCGCCTGCATTTGCCATCCAGCTGCCGCCGCCCAACGTGACGGGCACGCTGCACATGGGCCACGCGTTCAACCAGACCATCATGGACTCGTTGACCCGCTACCACCGCATGCTGGGCCACAACACCGCTTGGATTCCGGGCACCGACCACGCGGGCATTGCCACGCAAATCGTGGTGGAGCG
>JAHECM010000256.1 GCA_024641725.1 Limnohabitans sp.
ACGCTCGCGGGCATTGCCCCCGAAGAACACCCCCAGCTGTGGGCCTTTGTGCAAAAAGTGGCCGCCGTGCCCGCCGTGGCCCGCGTGATCGAACGCGAGCGCTTGCAGCTGAACATGCACCAACCGGCTTGATGCCGCTGTCCATGCCGCTGGCCCACAGGCCCGTCATTCCGTCCTTTTTTGGCCGCGTCAGCGCGGCAAAGCAAAGCGCAAGGTGAAGCAGGCCCCGGGCGGGGTGTGACCTGGCTGCGCCGCATCCACAGTGATGCTGGCTCCGTGGCGGTGTGCAATCTCGCGCACGATGGGCAGGCCCAGCCCCGAGCCGTCCACGTTGGTGCCCAGCGCCCGATAAAACGGCTGGAACACCAAGTCCCGCTCGCCCACCGGAATGCCCGGGCCGTTGTCTTCCACCTGCATCACCAGCGCTTGGCTGTAGGGATCCACCAAAATGCGCACGGTCACAACCCCCGTCAGCTCGGGCGTGGAGGGGGTGTAGTGGATGGCGTTTTCCACCAAGTTGCGCACCATCTCTTTGAACAAGGTGGGGTTGCCCATGACCACCACCCCCGGGGTGTCGGCGGACACGCCGTCGTAGCCCAGGTCGATGCCTTTGTCTGCGGCGCGCGGGAAGCAGTCTTGCAACACCTCGCTGGCCAGCGTCACCATATTGCACGCTTGCTGAGGCACGTTGCCGCCGCCGCCCTCAGCGCGGGCCAGCGCCAACAGCTGGTTCACGGTGTGGGTGGCCGCCACGCTGGCGCGGCCAATGTTTTGCAAAGAGCGTTTGAGGTCTTCCTCGCTCTCGCCGTGGCGCTGCGCCAAGTCGGCCTGCATGCGCAAGCCCGCCAGTGGGGTTTTGAGCTGGTGCGCCGCATCGGCCAAGAAGCGCTTTTGCGTGGCGATCGAGTCATTGAGCCGCGTCAGCAGGTCGTTGACCGAGACCACCAGGGGGGCCACTTCCAGCGGCACCGCTTTGTCGTCCAGGGGGCTCAGGTCGTCGGGCTTGCGCGCGCGGATGCGCTCTTCCAGCTGTGACAAGGGTTTGATGCCGCGCACCAGCGCCAGCCACACCAACAGCACCGCCAGTGGCAAGATGGCGAACTGCGGCAGCATCACGCCTTTGATGATTTCTGCGGCCAACACGGAGCGCTTTTCTCGCGTCTCGGCCACCTGCACCAGGGCGGGTCGGTTGCCTTCGGTATCAAGCCGAATCCAGGTGTAGGCGACGCGCACTTCCAGACCGCGCATTTCGTCATCGCGGATGCGAACTTCGTAACTGTTGCCTTTGTCCTCTTCGCGCGACGGTTCGGGCAGGTCCCGCTCGCCGCTGAGGAATTCGCCCCGGGTGCCACGCACTTGGTAGTACACCAGATCAGTTTCGTCGGCCCGCAGCAGCTCGCTGGCAGGCTGGGGCAGGTTGAACTGGACTTTTTGATCAGGCCCAAGGCGCACCTGCTGGGCCAGCGCTTGCACGTTGTAGACCATTGCCCGGTCGAAGGGTTTGTTGGCCAATCCCTGCGCCACCAACCAAGTCAGCGCCAAGCTGATGGGCCACAGCAGCAGCAGTGGCGTGAGCATCCAGTCCAGAATTTCTCCGAACAAGGAGCGTTGCTCGCGTTTGAACAGGTTGAGGTTCCAGCCCCGGGACTTCATGGCTCAGTGCAGCTGAACGCTGGGGCGGTGCGGGGGCGATCAGCCCGGGATTTTTTCGAGGCAGTAGCCCAGGCCGCGCACGGTGGCGATGCGGATGGGGCCTTTTTCGATCTTCTTGCGCAAGCGGTGGATGTACACCTCAATGGCGTTGTTGCTGACCTCTTCGCCCCATTCGCACAGGCGCTCGACCAATTGGTCCTTGCTGACCAAGCGGCCACTGCGCTGCAGCAGCACTTCGAGCAAGCCCAGCTCGCGTGCGGACAGCTCAACCATCTTGCCGTCGATGGTGGCCACGCGGCCCGACTGGTCGTACATCAACGGGCCGTGTTTGATTTGCGAAGTTGCCCCGCCCATGCCCCGGCGGGTGAGGGCGCGCACACGGGCTTCGAGCTCTTGCAGGCTGAAGGGTTTGGCCATGTAGTCGTCGGCGCCGTAGTCCAGCCCTTTGACGCGCTCTTCAACACTGTCAGCGGCCGTGAGGATGAGCACCGGCAAAGTGGAGCCGCGTGAGCGCAGGCGTTTGAGCACCTCCAGGCCATGCAGCTTAGGCAAGCCCAGGTCCAAAATCAGCAGATCGAATTCGTTGTTGGTCATCAAGGCCGCGTCGGCCTCGGAGCCGCTGGCCACATGGTCCACTGCCGCACCAGCGCTGCGCAGGGTCCGCAGCAAGCCGTCTGCCAGTACCTGGTCGTCTTCGGCAATCAGAATTCGCATCGCTGTCTCCTCGGGGGGTTGCGCACCGCCCGCTGCCTGCGGGCGCGCTGTTTGCGGGGGTGTTTCAATTCTAGGCTTTTCTTTCTGGGGGTTTTATCACGGTGCACTGTCAGCTGACATAAGCCTCCAGCCCCAGCGCCACTACGGTGGCGACCTCCGTCCCCACCGCCTCGCGAAACTCCAACTCGGCCTGCGCCACCGCGTCTTTGAAGGCCTGCAGCCAAGCCAAGCCAGACGCGGTGAAACGCACCTGCTTGGCCCGCGCGTCGCTCGGATCGTCTTCCCTGACCACCAAACCCCAGGACTCGCATTGCGTGACGAGTGTGCCCATGGCCTGCTTGGTCATGCCTGCGGCTTGCGCCAACTCGGTCATGCGCGCTCCCCCCAGGCCCAAGTGGCGCGTGATATGCACATGGGCCGCGCTGATCTGGTCGCGGGCAGCCAGATTGGCCAACGCCAAGGGCACACCCTCGTTGCTGGCCATCAAGGTCAATACGCGTTCGTCAAAGCGGCGCATGGCATGGCCCAGCAGGCGGCCCAAATGGGTTTGCCGCCAGCGTTCATCGCTGCGGGGAGGGTCTTCGTGGGCCAAGGTCAAAGTCATGGGCAAATGGTAAATTAAACTGACTAAAAAATCCATTTACAAGAACATACTGTACGCGTACAGTACTGTTCAAGCATCCA
>JAHECM010000257.1 GCA_024641725.1 Limnohabitans sp.
AACGAGGCGCGGGTGTCGTCCACCAAGCGCTGCCCGGCTTCGGTCAGGCGCAGGCTGCGGGTGGTGCGCTGCACCAGCGTGACTTTGGCGGCCCGCTCCAGCTCGGCAATGCGCTGGCTCATGGCCGCCTTGCTCACCCCCAAGCGGGTGGCAGCTGCGGTGTAACTGCCTTGCTGGGCCAGCACGCTGAGCCAGTGCAGGTGCGTCCAGAGGGTGGTGATTTTTTGGTTTTCCATGGCTTCATTGTTCACTATTTTGAACAATCAATTCAAATTTGCGCTCTTGTGGCGGTGAGGGGGGGTGTCTACACTCCAGCGCTGAAGACAGGGATGGGCACTTGCACTGACCACAGTGCAGGGCCATCCCCAACCGTTCACCCCATTCAGGAGCACCCCATGAGCATCACAAACATCGGTCATTACATTGGCGGCCAAGTCGCCGCAGGCGCTTCGGGCCGCAGCCAGCCTGTGACCAACCCCGCCACCGGCGCGGTGACCGGCAGCGTGGCCTTGGCCAACAGCGCCGAAGTGGCCCAAGCCGTGGCCGCTGCGCAAGCGGCTTTCCCTGCCTGGGCCGACACGCCGCCCCTGCGCCGCGCCCGCGTGATGTTCAAGTTCCTCGAACTGCTCAACCTGCACAAAGACGAGCTGGCGCACATGATCACCGCCGAACACGGCAAGGTGTTCACCGACGCGCAGGGCGAAGTCTCGCGCGGCATCGACATCGTGGAATTTGCCACCGGCATCCCGCAACTGCTCAAGGGCGACTACACCGAACAAGTCTCGACCGGGATCGACAACTGGACAATGCGCCAGCCCTTGGGGGTGGTGGCGGGCATCACGCCGTTTAACTTCCCCGTCATGGTGCCCATGTGGATGTTCCCGGTCGCCATTGCAGCGGGCAACACCTTCATCTTGAAGCCCAGCCCGACCGACCCGACGCCTGCGCTGTTCATGGCCGAGCTGCTCAAAAAAGCCGGTCTGCCCGATGGCGTGTTCAACGTGGTGCAAGGCGACAAAGAAGCCGTGGACGCGCTGCTGGAGCACCCCGATGTCAAAGCCATCAGCTTCGTCGGCTCCACCCCGATCGCCAACTACATCTACGAGACTGGCGCTCACCACGGCAAGCGCGTGCAAGCCCTCGGCGGCGCGAAAAACCACTTGGTCGTCATGCCCGACGCGGACATCGACCAAACCGTGGACGCCTTGATCGGCGCGGGTTACGGCTCGGCTGGCGAGCGCTGCATGGCCATCAGCGTGGCGGTGTTGGTGGGCGATGTGGCCGACAAGATTTTGCCCAAGCTGATCGAGCGCACCCAAGCCCTGCAAGTGCTCAACGGTGAAAACCTGGCCGCCGAAATGGGCCCCATCGTGACCGACGCCGCGCGTCAGCGCATCAGGAGCTACATCGACGCAGGCGTGGCCGAAGGTGCCAAGCTCTTGGTGGACGGCCGCGAGTTTGACGGTGCCAAAGCTGGCGCAGGTTGCGACAAGGGTTTTTGGCTCGGCGGCACGCTGTTCGACCACGTCACCACCGACATGAAGATCTACAAAGAAGAAATCTTCGGCCCGGTCTTGAGCTGCGTGCGCGTGCCTGACTTTGGCACCGCCGTGCAGATCATCAACGACCACGAGTTCGGCAACGGCGTGAGCTGCTTTACCCGCGACGGCAATGTGGCCCGCGAGTTCTCGCGCCGCATTCAGGTGGGCATGGTCGGCATCAACGTGCCGATTCCGGTGCCCATGGCTTGGCACGGCTTTGGCGGCTGGAAGCGCTCGCTGTTTGGCGACATGCACGCCTATGGCGAAGAGGGCGTGCGTTTCTACACCAAGCAAAAGTCCATCATGCAGCGCTGGCCCGAGTCGATTGGCAAGGGCGCTGAGTTTGTGATGCCGACGGCCAAGTAAGCTGGTTTCGCTGTTTCTGCTGGCCTCGCTGCGCTTTGGTGTGGCGAGGCTTTTTATTTGGCTGCTTGTATGGCGGGTATGAGCTGCGGCGGAGTGCTGCGCTCATAGCCTCGGGTGTGTCGGTCTAGCCAGCGAAGAGTTCCCCCTGCCCCTTGCCGCTGCAAACGCCTATTCAACGCCCCACCCAAGCCGAAAACTCCAACGGCTGAATCCCAAACCGCACCGCATTGCCCGCATGCAGCGTCCCAAATTCGGCCAACACCAGCGCGGTGAAATGCGCGTGTTCTTCTGCTGGCACTGAGGTGGGTATTTGGCGTTGCACCGCCTGCTCGGTGGCAGTTTCGCCTTGGCGCACGATGGCAGAGACCACTTCGGCCAGCGCCTGCCTGTGACGCAGCCGAAAGATGTCCGGCGGGACCAGCGTCTGCTGGATCGCCACGTACTGTTGGCATGAGCGTTCATAGGCCCACACAAACACGTCGCGCAGCAGCTCCACCCGGTTGAGTTCGTACACGCCCAGCATGGCGTTCACATAGGCTTGCTGCGGCACATCGATGAACGACATGGGGCACAGGTTGTGGCGAATGAACGGGATGTTGGCGGCCAGGCGCGAGACGCGTTTGTTCACGTCCTCAAAGGGCTGCAGGTAGGGCAGGTGCACCATCAAAAAGAAGGCCTGCTCGAACGGATCGGCAATCTCAGCGGCCATCTGCACCACGATGCCCAACAACTCTTCCAGCCGCTGGGGCAGCGCCAGCGGCAGGTAACCGCTGCCGCCGATCTCCACTGGGCGGCGGCGCACCCGGCCCACAGCACTGGGGTCGGCCATCAGCCCGTCCGACAAAAAAGCGTGCAGCGCGATCACGGTGTCGGTCTGCACACGGGCGTTGTCGGGGCTGAGCACCAGGTATTCGATGGCCTGCTTGTGGTTCAGGATCATCTGCGTTTCCAGCGCGTTCTTGCCTTCGGCGGCATGGCCAAACGCAATCAACCGCTCGGTGTCCAAGCGGCTGTAGGTGTTGCCCTCCAGTTGCGACGAGGCCCAGGACAGGTCGATCAACAGCCGGTTGAGCATGTCTTTGGCAAAGGTGCCCGCGGGGGTTTGCGCAGCGGGCGAGCGGCCCATGGCGTGCAGCTGTTC
>JAHECM010000260.1 GCA_024641725.1 Limnohabitans sp.
CAATCAACATGAACACCAACTCACCCGCAAACATGTTGCCAAACAGTCGCATGCCATGCGAAACCGTCTTGGCCAAATATTCAATCATCTGCATCAAGAAGTTAATCGGATACAGAGCCCAGTGGTCACCAAAGGGCGCAGCAATCAGTTCATGCGCCCAGCCACCCAAACCTTTGATCTTGATGTTGTAGACCAAGCAGATGAACAGCACGGAGCAAGACAAACCCAATGTCGAAGACAGGTCGGCCGTAGGCACCACGCGCAAATAGTCTTTGAAACCCAAAGCAGGGCCAGCACTGTGCCAGGCACCTGGAATCAAGTCGACCGGCAGCATGTCCATGGCGTTCATCAGGAAAATCCAGACAAACACGGTCAGCGCCAGAGGAGAGATCAGCTTGCGGCTCTTGGCGTTGTGGATCACGCCCTTGGCCTGGTTTTCAACCATTTCAGACAGGATCTCGACGGCAGCCTGGAAGCGGCCAGGAACACCCGAAGTGGCGCGGCGGGCAGCAGCCCACAACACCAAGCAACCGATCACACCCAGAACCAGCGAGAACACCACCGAGTCCAGGTTGAACAGACTGAAGTCAACGATGCTCGTTTGCTTCACGCCTTCAAATGAAAAATTCATTTGCAGGTGTTGCAAGTGATGCTGGATGTACTCTCCAGCCGTCGGGGCATGTGCGCCAGCGTGTTCAGCAGACATAAATCACCAATCAGTTCAATAAACATTCGGCTTCGACTTCCGCTGCATCCAGCCCAGCGCCATGGCCAGCCAGTACACCTTCATCGTCACCACAAAGCCGGCCACCAGGGCAAGCCAGCTCAGATCAGAAACCACTTTGGGCGCCACCAGGAGCAACGCCACGGTCAAGACGATCTTGACCAATTCCCAGACAAACAGCCCTGCTAACGCAGAACCCGCTTGCCGCATGCGCATTTGCCGGGACAAGGCCCTGACAAACACCACGGCGGGAATCACCACCGCCACCGCACCCCAAGCCACCGATGCCGCCAGTCGAAACTGGCCGCTGAACCAAGCGGTCAGCACAGCCATCAAGCCCCCCACCAGCACCTGGAGCAACAAAACACGCCAAGGCGATGCCATCGGGTGTTGTTGCCGCCAAGCCTGCGCCTGTTCAGCGGTCAGGGGCTTGAAATCGGGCTCAAGGCCTTCATTTGCAGAATCTTCGCCATCCCACTCGGCAGTCATGCCTTGTGGGTGCACCGTTTTCGTGCCCGGTTGAGCGTCTGAGGAGATTTTCACCATCTCAAATTACACCGAGGTTACGTACGCGGCAAATCCCGCAAAGCCTTCGATTATACGTAGAAACCCCCGCCTGACCAGCCCTTTTCCGCCAATTTGACCGGGATCGGGCAGAAATCCAAGGCCGACAAGAGCGACAATCCACGTTCTGACTGCTTTTTCAGCGTCTCTTTTTTGCCCAACGATGGAAGTTTTCATGTACGAATGGTTCAAATTTCTCCATTTGGCCGCAGGCGTCATCTGGCTGGGCGGCATGGCTTTGGTGATTCTGGCCTTGCGCCCCGTGGCCATCGCCCGCTTGACGCCCCCCGATCGCCTGCCTTTGATGGCCGCCGTTCTGTCGCGCTTTTTCGTGATGGTCTGGCTCTGCATCGCGGTGCTGCTGGCATCGGGGCTGTGGATGCTCTCGGGTGCGGACATGAAACTCGCCCCCAAAGGCTGGCACGCCATGTCGGGCATCGGCCTCTTGATGTGCGCCATTTTTGCCCACATCTGGTTTGCGCCATTTCGCCGTCTGCAAGCGGCCGTGCAAGCCGCCGACTGGCCCGGCGCCGGCAAGGCGCTGGGACAAATTCACCCGCTGGTGCTGGTCAATTTCACGCTGGGCTGGCTGGCCGTGGCCGCCGTCATCATCTGGCGCTGAACTCCCCCAACGATCACAGGATTTTCATGAGTGCATCCATCACCCCTCCAGGCGGCATCGACCCGCGCAAAGACAGCCTGATCGAATACCCCTCGATCTTCCCGATCAAGGTCATGGGCGCCATGGTGGACGGCTTTGCCGAAGCCCTGGTTGACGTGGCTTTGCAATTTGACCCCGGCTTTGACGCCTCCACCATGGAGCTGCGCCCCAGCAAGGGCGGCAACTACCTGGGCGTGACGCTCAACATCACCGCCACCAGCCGCGAACAACTCGACGATTTGTACCGCGCACTCACCGGCCACCCCATGGTCAAAATCGTCCTCTGACCATGCTCGTCCGCAAGCTGGGGCACGTGGACTATCTGCCCACCTACGAGGCCATGCAGGCCTTCACGGCAGCGCGTCAAGACGACACCGCCAACGAACTGTGGCTGTGCGAACATCCCCCGGTGTTCACCCAGGGATTGGCCGGACAGGCCGACCATGTGCTCATGCCAGGCGACATCCCGGTGATCCAGACCAACCGGGGCGGGCAAGTCACCTTCCACGGTCCGGGCCAGGTCATGGCGTATCCGCTGGTCAACCTGCAGCGGGCCGGTTACTACGTCAAGGAATATGTCTACAAGCTGGAAGAATCGGTCATCCGCACCCTGGCCCACTTTGGCGTCACAGGCCACCGCGTGGCGGGTGCACCGGGCATCTATGTGCGCCTGGACGACCCCTTTGGCCACGCCGCGTTGACAGGCCCAGTCAACCCGACTGACCCATTCAAGGGTCTGGGCAAGATCAGCGCCTTGGGCATCAAAGTCAGCCGCCACTGCACCTACCATGGCGCGGCGCTCAACGTGAAGATGGACCTGGAACCCTTTGGCCGCATCAACCCCTGCGGCTATGCCGGGCTGAAAACCGTGGACCTTTCTACAATCGGCGTAGAGACCACCTGGGACGAAGCGGCCCAGGTGCTGGCCCAGCAATTGGCCGCCCGTTTATGACCATCGGCCTCGCGCACCTCGCGAAAGCCATGACCGAAAGACCTCGATGAGCAACAACACGACCGATCGCAACGTGGTGCGCGAAGCACAAAGCGTTGAAAACTACGACCCCAGCGCCAAGCAAAAAGCCGCCGCCAAACTCTC
>JAHECM010000266.1 GCA_024641725.1 Limnohabitans sp.
ACCGCCAGCGCCGCCAAAATCAGGCCCATCAGCCGGGTCATGACGTTGATGCCGGTTTTGCCCAGCACGCGGGCAATGGGGGCGGCCATTGAAAAGCACAGTGCGGTGGCCAGCGCGATGACCAGGCCGTAGCCCACCAGCGTGCCCAGTTGCAGCGCGGTGCGGGCTTTTTCGGCGTAAATCACCACGGTGGACATGGTGGCCGGTCCGGTCAGCAGCGGGATTGTGAGCGGCACCACCGCGATGCTGGCCCCCACCGCCGCTTTGGCCTCGGCGTCGTGCACTTCGTCGGCGTTGGCGCGGGCTTCGGCCGGTTGGGCGTTGAGCATGGACAGGGCTGATGTCAACAACAGCATGCCGCCGCCCACCTGAAAGCTGGCCAGCGAGATGCCAAAAAACTCCAAAATTTGCAAGCCCAACAAGGCGCTGACCGCGATCACGATGAAGGCGGTCAGCGCCGACACCATGATGGTGCGCTGGCGCTGGGTGCGGCTGAAGCCCTCGGTGTAGTGGATGAAAAACGGCACGCAGGCCAGCGGGTTGACGATGGCCAGCAAGGTGATGAGCGGTTTGAAGTCCATGCCCGATTAAACCGCAGGCGTGCGGCGGCGGATCATGCCCCAGCCTTCCATGTGCAGCACCTTGTCACCGTGCTGGTTGAACATTTCCCACAGGTTGCGGGTCATGCCCACGTCCGGGCGCTTGCTCATCGGTTTGGTCTCGAGCATGGTGCTTTGCAGCCGCAAGGTGTCGCCCGGGTACACCGGCTTGAGCCATTTGATGCCTTCCAGTCCCGGCGAGCCCAGGCTGGCGGTTTCGTTCAAAAAGTTCGTCACCATCAGGCGCATGGCCATGGCGCAGGTGTGCCAGCCGCTGGCCGACAGCGCGCCGAACACCGAAGCCTTGGCCGCTTCGTCGTCCAAGTGAAAGGGCTGCGGGTCAAACTGGGTGGCAAAGGCGATGGTTTCTTCGCGGGTGGGGGTGATGGTGCCCAGATCGCGCACCTGACCAACCTGCATGTCTTCCCAGTAATACTTGAACTGTGTCATCAGCGGCCTCCGGAGACGTCAATCAGGCTCATGGTGGTGTAGCTGGCGGCGTCGGACAGGAGCCAGACGATGCTTTGCGCCACCTCGTCGGCGGTGCCGCCGCGTTGCATGGGCACCAGGTGCTGCAGGTCTTTCACGCGGTCAGGAAGACCGCCCGAGGCATGGATTTCGGTGTCGATCAGGCCGGGGCGCACGGCGTTGACGCGCACGCCTTCGGCCGCCACTTCTTTGGCCAGTCCCAGCGTGAAGGCGTCAATCGCGCCTTTGGCAGAGGCGTAGTCCACGTACTGACCGGGTGAGCCCAGGCGGGCCGCAGCACTGGAGACGTTGACGATGCTGCCGCCTGCGCCGCCGTAGCGGGTGCTCATGCGGCGCACGGCTTCGCGGGCGCAGATCAGGCTGCCGATCACGTTGATGTCGAACATGCGCTTGAGTCGTGCCACGCTCATCTCTGCCACACGCGCATAGACATCGACCACGCCCGCGTTGTTGACCAGGCCAGACAGACGGCCGAGTTTGGCGTCAATGTGCTCGTACATGCGCAGGACCTGCGCTTCGTCGGCCACATCGGCCTGCACGGCGATGGCGTTGCCGCCCGCGCTGCGTATCTGGCGCACCACCTCGTCTGCGGCCAGCGAGTTGGCGGTGTAGTTGACGGCCACCGTCCAACCTTGTTGCGCTGCCAACAGTGCGGTGGCGGCGCCGATGCCTCGGCTGCCCCCCGTCACCAACAAGACCTTGTTCATCGCGCTACTCCTGCAAAAATTCGTGGATGCGGTTACAACCGCTGCTTCGTTGAAGATTACACAACACACAAGGAATCAACATGGGTCGCACAGTGGACTATTACTTCGCGCCGCAAAGCCCCTGGGCTTACCTGGGGCACCAGCGCTTGGCCGACATTGCCCAGCGCGCCGGGGCCAGCGTGCGCGTCATGCCCATCGACCTGGGGGGCAAGGTGTTCCCGATCTCGGGTGGTTTGCCCTTGGGCCAGCGCGCGCCGCAGCGCCAGGCCTACCGCTTGGTGGAGCTGCAGCGCTTCAGCCAGCACCTGAATGCGCCACTGAACCTCAAGCCCCGGTACTTTCCGGTGGGGGGCGACGATGCGGCGCGCCTCATCATTGCGGCCGACTTGGCCGAGGGCAGTGCGGCTGCCCTGCGTGTGGCAGGTGCGGTCTTGTCCGCGTGCTGGGCGCAAGAGCGCAACATCGCCGACGACAAAGTGCTGGCCGAGCTGCTGACCGAGCAAGGCTTACCCGCCGGTTTGCTGGCGCAGTCGCACAGCCAAGCGGTGCAAGAGCGTTACGAGGCCTACACCCAGCAAGCCATTGATGTGGGCGTGTTCGGCGCGCCCAGCTACGTGGTGGACGGCGAGATTTTTTGGGGCCAAGACCGACTTGACTTTGTCGAACGGGCCTTGGCGGCTTGAGTTTTGTTTTTAAACCTTCACACATTGACCAGGAGCCACACATGGGCCACATGATCGAACTGACCGCCGCTGATGGCACACGCGTGCCCGCCTACGAAGCCCGCCCCACGGGCGCGCCCAAGGGGGCGGTGGTGGTGATTCAAGAAATTTTTGGCGTCAACAGCCACATCCGCAACGTGGCCGACGGCTATGCCGCCGAGGGCTATCTGGCCGTCGCTCCAGCGGCCTTTCACCGTGTCCAGTCCGGTGTGGAGTTGGGCTACGCCGAGGCCGACATGGGCGTGGGCTTTGGCCACAAGACAGCGGTCGAGGCCTTGCCCGCGCCGGGCGTGTTGCAAGACATTCAGGCGGCCATCGACCACGCGGCCCAAGCGTCGGGCGGCAAGGTGGGCATCGTGGGTTACTGCTGGGGCGGTTTGCTCACTTGGCGTTCAGCCTGCCTGTTGTCTGGCCTGAGCGCCGCTGTGCCCTACTACGGCGGTGGGGTCACGACCGAGGCGGAGACCGCACGCCAAGCCCAAGTGCCGGTGCTGGCCCACTTTGCCGAAGAGGACCA
>JAHECM010000091.1:0-13583 GCA_024641725.1 Limnohabitans sp.
TGGCAAACACCAGCCGCTCGCGCACCGTGTCGATGGCTTGGCCGTTGTCCATGTGGGCCAGACGCTCGCCCGACTGCTGCAAGGCGTCGATGCGGTCCAGCACCGCGTCGCCCGTCACCACCGAGATCTTTGCTGGCCAGCCGCGTTTTTGAAAGAGCTGCACCAAGGCGTCGCGCGCGCCGTGCGGGTTCAAGCCACCCGCGTTGAGCACAAAACGCACGCCACGCGCTGCGGCCAGCGGCCAAAGTTCGGCCAGCATGGGCAGCAGGTCTTTGGCGTAACCGGTGGCAGGGTCGCGTTGGCGGTCTTTTTGCAAAATGGCCAGCGTCAGCTCGGCCAAGTGGTCAGAGCAAACGTACTGCACATCACCGCGCTCGATGGCCGCGCGGATGGGTGCCCAGGCGTCGCCATAAAAGCCCAGCCCCGAAGCAATGCGGATGGTTTTCATGGGGCCTCGCGCATGAAAAAGCGCACCGTCCGATCGGCCAGCGCATCCAGGTCCATGGCCCCACGCCCGGCTTGCTGCTTGTACCAAGTGACAGTGAAGTTGATCGCCCCCATGATCATCAGACGGGCGGTTTTGACGTCGCCAGCAGCGCTTGGGTCGCGCTCAGAGTTGGCCCCCAACAGCCCCGCATCCATCAGGTCTTTGAGGCAAACGTGCCAAAGCCGGTCATAGCGGTCTTTGACCGCCACGATGTCGGCCTTGTGCTCGTCCGGCAGGCTGCGCCAGTCGTACAGCAGCACGGCAATGAACTCGCTGCCTTCGTCGTGCAAGATGCCGTAATGGGTGCGCACCATCGCACGAAACCGCTGCTGCGGTGTGCTGGCCATGCCCAGTGCGGCTTCGGTGCGCTCCAAGCCCTGGCGCAAGCCTTCTTCCATGACGGCTTTGAGGATGTCTTGCTTGTTGCTGAAATGGTAGAACGGACTGCCAGAGCGCATGCCCACCGCCCCTGCAATGTCGCGCACCGTGGTGGCCTCGAAGCCCTTGTCTCGAAACAGCCGGGCCGAAGCCCGGATCAAGGCTTGCCGCCGATTGGCTTCATCGGCCCCCTCGACACCGGGCGTCTTCTCGCGTGGGCGGGTTTGTGTCATGGCCTAGGGTTTCCCCAAATTGCGGCGCGTCGTTCACGGCCTAAGATGAAAAGCAAGTGCTTGTTTGGTCATGATAGTGGATTCGATTTTGCTGTCAATGAACTGACTTTCCATTGCTCAATCACCCCCCTCACACAGGGAGGAAGGCCAGGATGCAGGAGTTGCAAGTCGTCTTCAGCGGGATCGCACAAGGCTGCATTTACGGCCTGATCGCGCTGGGTTTTGTGCTGATCTACAAAGCCACCGAAACCGTGAGCTTTGCCCAGGGCGAGCTCATGATGTTGGGCGCTTTTTGTGGCTTGGCCTGCGTCAACTGGCTGGGCTTGCCGTTTTGGTTGGCCATTCCCGCCTCCATGCTGGCCATGGCCTGCGTGGGTTGGCTCATTGAGCGGGCCGTCATCCGCCCTGTGCTGGGACAGCCGGCGTTTTCCATCGTCATGCTGACCATCGGCATTGGCTATGTGGCGCGGGGCCTGATCACCATGATCCCCGACATCGGCACCGAAACCCACACCTTGGCCGTGCCCTACAAAGACACCTCGTTCAATGTGGCGGGCATGGTGTTGGGGGCCACCCAAATCGTGGTCGTTGGGGCCACCGCTTTGTTGTCGCTGGTGCTGTACGGGGTGTTTCGCTACTCGCGGGTAGGCATTGCCATGCAGGCGGCATCACAAAACCAACTGGCCGCTTATTACATGGGCATTCCGGTGCAGCGGCTCAACGGTTTGGTGTGGGCGCTGGCCGCCGCTGTGGCCGCCGTTGCGGGTTTGCTGCTCGCCCCCATCACCTTTGTGCACGCCAACATGGGCTTCATCGGGCTCAAGGCGTTTCCGGCGGCCGTGGTGGGCGGTTTTGGCAGCTTGCCCGGGGCCATTGTGGGTGGGGTGATCATTGGCGTGGTCGAGTCGCTGTCGGGCTTTTGGTTGCCCGAAGGTTTCAAAGACATCGCCGCCTACATCGTGGTGCTGCTGATGCTGGTGCTCAAGCCCAACGGCTTGTTTGGCGAAAACCTGCGCAAGAAAGTCTGACCCATGCGCTTCATCTTCAAAACCGATTACGACCAAGACATCCGACTGGCCAAGCACGGTGGGCATGTTTTTTGGTACAGCCTGCTGGCCGCTTTTTTGGTGGCGGCCCCTTGGGTGATCGACGAATACTGGCTGGCGCAACTGACCTTTGTGCTGATCTACAGCGTGGTGGGCTTGGGGCTGATGTTGCTGGCGGGCTTCACGGGGCTATTCTCCATGGGGCATGCGGCCTTTTTGGGTGTCGGGGCCTACACCGAGGCGGTGCTCGCGGCCAAGGGCTGGCCGTTTCCGGTGTCGCTGGCCATGGCGGCCGGTTTGTCGGCGGCGGTGGGTGCGGTGGTGGGCTTGCCTGCGCTGCGGGTCAAGGGCATTTATCTGGGCATCGCCACTTTGTCGTTTGGCTTCATCGTCGAAGAAGGCTTGGCCCGCTGGGAAAGCGTGACCGGCGGCAACGCGGGCAAACACGTCAAAGCCATCGACTTGTTTGGCTTTGAAGCCAGCAGCGCCGAGTCCTTCTATTTTGTGTGCCTGGTGGTGACCGTTCTGGCCACGCTGGCGGTGCTCAACTTGCTGCGCAGCGCCACGGGCCGGGCATTTGTGGCGATCCGCGATTCAGAAATTTCAGCGCAAAGCATGGGCATCCATCTGGCGCGCTACAAAACGCTGTCGTTCATGATCTCCTCAGCACTCGCCGGCGTGGGCGGGGCTTTGTATGCGCACAAACTGCAGTTCATCAGCCCCGACCAGTTCAATATTTTGCAGTCGGTTGACTTGCTGCTGATGGTCGTGATCGGTGGCTTGGGCTCCATCCACGGTGCGTTTTTAGGGGCCATCTTTTTGATCACCATGCCCCAACTGATTTCGATGGGCAAAGACCATTTGCCCGACGCGATTGGCCAAGCCCCGGGTTTGCAGGGCTTGGTGTACGGCATGGTTTTGATCGCTTTTGTGATGTTCGAGCCCCTGGGGCTGTACGGGCGCTGGCTCAAGGTGCGCACCTGGTTCCAGCTGTTCCCGTTCTACCGCAAGGGCATGTTCAAGCGGCAAAAGAGCTTCCAGAAATCCGACAGGCTGAAATGATGAACGACATCCTGCTTTCTGCACAAAACCTGTCCGTGCGCTTTGGCGGCGTGCTGGCCGTGAACCAAGTCAGCTTTGACGTGCGACGCGGCGAAGTTTTCACCCTGATCGGCCCCAACGGTGCGGGCAAGACCACGGTGTTCAACCTGATCAGCCGCATCTACTCGCCCACCGAGGGCCAAATTCTTTACAACGGCCAAGTGCTCAGCCAAGTGCCTCCGCATGCTGTGGCCAAGCTGGGCATTGCGCGCACCTTCCAAAACATCGAGCTGTTCGAGCACGCCACGGTGCTGCAAAACCTGCTGATTGGCCGCCACACCCACCGCAAGACGGGCTTGTGGAGCGAGATGTTTTTCACCGCCGCCACCCGTGCAGCAGAGATTGAAGCCCGCGACAAAGTCGAGCAAGTGATTGAACTGCTCGACCTGCAGCACCACCGCGAATCGATGGTGGCGGGTTTGCCCTACGGCGTTCGCAAAGTGGTCGAGCTGGCGCGTGCCTTGTGCACCGAGCCGCAGCTGTTGCTGCTCGACGAGCCGTCTTCGGGTCTGAACGTCGAAGAAACCGAAGACATGGCGTTTTGGATCAGCGACATCAAGAACGTGCTGGGCATCACCGTGCTGATGGTGGAGCACGACATGACGCTGGTCTCCAAGGTCTCGGACCGGGTGCTGGCCATGGCGCAGGGCATGGAGCTGGCCACGGGCACGCCAGCCCAGGTGCAAAGTCACCCCGGTGTGATCGAAGCCTATTTGGGCACCATCGACGATGTGTCGAGCTTGCGCCGCGAAAACGCCAAGGAGTCTGCATGACGACAGACAACATTGTTCTGAAGCTGCTCAACGTCGAGAGCGCCTACGGCCCGATCAAGGCCATTCGGGGCGTGAGCTTGCAAGTGCGCCAAGGCGAGATCGCCACCGTGCTGGGCTCCAACGGTGCGGGCAAAACGACCATCCTAAAAACCATCAGCGGCATCATTGACCCGCGCAAGGGCTCGGTTGAATTCAAGGGCGAGAACATCACCGCACGCGACCCCTCGCACATCGTGCAGCGCGGCCTGATGCATGTGCCCGAGGGCCGTGAGGTGTTTCCCCTTTTGTCCATCAAAGACAACTTGCTGATGGGGGCCTACACCCGCCAAGACCGCGATGGCGTCGCGCGCGACATGGAACGGGTATTCAATTACTTTCCGATCTTGCGTGAGCGCGCGGCGCAAGACGCAGGCCTGCTGTCTGGCGGCCAGCAGCAAATGCTGGCGATTTCGCGCGCCCTCATGGCCAACCCCGATCTGATCTTGCTGGACGAACCCAGTCTGGGCCTCTCGCCCAAGCTGACCAAAGAGATTTTTGAGATCGTGGTGCGCATCAACCGTGAGCGCGGCACCACCATCTTGCTGGTCGAACAAAACGCCAACATGGCGCTCAACGCATCGGACTACGGCTATGTGCTGGAGAACGGCCGCATCGTGATGGAAGACACTTGCGCCAAGCTGCGCGAGAAAGACGACATCAAGGAGTTTTATCTCGGCATGAAAGAAGAAGGCGTGCGCGCCGACCGCCGCTGGAAGAAAAAGAAAAACTGGAGATGAAGCCATGAGCAATTTGTGGAACCTCTCGGACATCCAGCCTCAAAAAGAGGTGGTGATGGCAGGCGACACCCTGCCGGCCATCTTTTGGAATGCCGTGAGAGCTCGCGGCCCACAGGTGTGGATGCGCCAGAAAGACTATGGCATCTGGCGCAGCTGGACTTGGGACCAAACCGCAGAGGCCGTGCGCGAGATTGGCAACGGCTTGCTGTCACTGGGTTTTGCACCCCAAGACACGGCCTCCATCTTGTCGAACACCAACATCGAGTGGGTGTTGTGCGACCTTGCGGTGCTGAGCGCGGGCGGCGTGGCCAACGGCATCTACCCCACCGACGCAGCAGCCCAAGTGCACTACCTGAGCGAAGACTCGCGCACCACCGTGCTGTTTGTGGAAGACGACGAACAACTGGACAAGGCGCTGGAAGTGCGTGAGCGCCTGCCCCTGCTCAAGAAGATCGTGGTCTTCGACATGGAGGGCTTGCTCGACCTCCACGATCCACAGATCATCAGCTTGGACGCCTTGCGCGCCATGGGCCGCGAGCGCGCCAAGGCCCATCCGCAAGCATTGGACGAGCGTGTGGCAGCCTGCCGCCCCGAAGACTTGGCCATCTTGGTGTACACCTCGGGCACCACCGGCAAACCCAAAGGGGCCATGCACAGCCATGGCGGTCTCGTGTACGCGGTGCGCGGCTACAACACGCTGATCGCCCGCAGCGAGGCCGATGAGTGCATGTGTTTTTTGCCGCTGTGCCACATTGCCGAGCGGCTGGGGGGCGAGTATTTTTCGCTCTACACCGGGGCCAAACTCAACTTCGTTGAGAACCCCGAGACCGTGCCCGAGAACGTGCGCGAAATCGCCCCCACGGTGTTCACTGCCGTGCCGCGTGTTTGGGAAAAGTTCTACTCCGGCGTGATGATCACGCTCAAAGAAGCCAGCGCATTGCAGCAAGCCGCTTACGCCTGGGCCATTGGGGTGGGACACCGGGTGGCTGACAAGGTGCTGGCTGGGCACGCTGTGCCTTCAGGGCTCAAACTTCAATTTCACCTGGCCCGTGTGCTGGTGCTCAACAACGTGCGCAAGCTCATTGGCATCCACCGGGCACGCTTTTTGGTCACAGGAGCGGCGCCCATCTCGCCGGACTTGGTGCGCTGGTATTTGGCTTTGGGTGTGCCCATGCTCGAAGTCTGGGGCATGACCGAGACCTGCGGCGCAGCCACCGGGGTGCCCGTCAACCGCATCAAGCCCGGCACCATCGGTCCGGCTGCCGAGTTCAACGAGGTGCGGCTGGACCCCAACACGGGCGAGATTTTGGTGCGCGGCCCGAACGTGTTCATGGGCTACTTGAACCTGCCCGAGAAAACCGCTGAAGCCATCGATGCCGAGGGCTGGCTGCACACGGGCGACGTGGGCACGGTGGACGAGGAAGGGTTTTTCCGCATCACGGACCGGATGAAAGACATCATCATCACGGCAGGTGGCAAGAACATCACGCCCAGCGAACTCGAAAATGAGCTGAAGTTCTCGCCCTATGTGACCGACGCGGTGGTGATTGGCGACAAGCGGGCTTACCTCGTCGTGATCATCATGATTGACCAGGAGAACGTCGAAAAATTCGCCCAAGACGCCGATGTGCCCTTCAGCAACTACGCCTCGCTCACCCGCGCACCCGAAGTGCAAGCCCTGATCCAGGCCGAGCTGGACCGGGTCAACAAAAAGTTTGCCCGGGTCGAACAGATCAAAAAGTTTTTCTTGCTGGACACGCAGCTCTCGGCCGAAGACGAAGAATTGACCCCCACCATGAAGCTCAAACGCAAACTGGTTGAAACGAAATACAGCGGCAACATCGATGCCATGTACCGCGACTGATTCCCCCCTTCACCAACACAAGGAGACAATGCTCATGAAACTCAAACTGGTCACCACTTTGGCCGCACTGGCCATCAGCGGCGGTGCTTTGGCCCAACAAGGGGTCAACAAAACCGACATCACCTTGGGCAGCATCCAAGACTTGTCGGGCCCGCTGGCGGGCTTTGGCAAACAAGTGCGCATGGGCCTGCTGCTGGCCGTGGACGAGCTCAATGAACAAGGCGGCATTGGCGGGCGCAAGGTCACGCTCAAAGTCGAGGACTCTGGCTACGACCCCAAGCGCGCCGTGCTGGCCGCGCAAAAACTGGTCAATCAGGACAAGATTTTTGCCATGATCGCCCACATTGGCACGGCGCAAAACCTGGCCGCCATGCCCGTGCAGTTTGAGAAAAAAGTGGTGAACTTTTACCCGGTCACCGCCGCCCGCGAAATGTATGAGCCGCTGCACCCGCTCAAGTACTCGTTTGCCGCCACTTACTTTGACCAAATTCGCTTGGCCTTGCCCGCCTTGGTCAAAGAAAAGAAGCCCACCAAAATCTGCACGATCTACCAAGACGACGAATTCGGCCTGGAGGTGATGCGTGGCGCAGAGGCTGCGCTCAAGGGCATGAACATGGACTTCACCGAGAAGACCTCTTACAAGCGCGGGGCCACCGACTTTTCTTCGCAAGTGGCGCGCATGAAGGCCGCCAACTGTGAGCTGGTGGTGTTGGGCACCATCATCCGAGAGACCGTGGGCACGATTGGCGAAGCGCGCAAAACCGGCTTCAACCCGGTGTTTCTCGGCTCGTCTGCGTCCTACACCGATCTGATCCACAAACTCGGCGGCAAAGCCATGGACGGCCTCTACGCCACCATGACCGCGCAACACCCCTACTTGGACGAGGCCGCGCAGCCGATCCGGTTCTGGGCCAACAAGTACAAAACCAAGTTCAACGAAGACCCTACCGTGTTCTCGGCCTACGGTTACACGGCCATGATGCACTTTGCTGCAGGCGCCGCCAAAGCGGGGGCCAACCTCACCTCGGACAGCTTCGTCAAAGCCATGGACACCATGAGCTTCCCCACCGACATCTTCGGCAGCCCTCCCATGAGCTACTCCGCCACCAAGCGCTTGGGCAACAACACCTCGCGCATGTCGCAAATCCAAGAGGGCCGCTGGAAAGTGGTTTCTGACTACGCCAAGTGAGTGGTCACGCCTGACTCCAAAAACCGCCAGCGATGGCGGTTTTTTTTCGTCCCTCTACCCAAATCAAATGGCGCAGATTGCTTACAACCATGGCGCACATTGGTTGCGCACGCAACCAGTTGACTTTATAATTTTGCAAACTTCAGAGGCCAACATGCCACCCCACGCCCAGGCCAAGTCTTCCAAGCCTGCAACGCCTGCCGCTCAGACTCGGCTGGACCGCACGCTGACCTACCGGCTTCACTTGCTGCACAAGTTGACCGATGCGCACAGCCAAAGCGCTTACCCCGCGCACACGGGCTTGACTTTGAGCGATGGCCGTTGCTTGGCCACCATCGGCACTTTCGAGCCTTTGTCGGTGCAAGTGCTGGCCGAAAAGGCCAACCTCAACAAAGGCCAGGCCAGCCGCGCGGCCCAGGCCTTGGTCGAACAAGGCTTGGTGCGCAAGCAAGACCACCCCGAAGACGGGCGCGGCGTGCTGCTGCAGCTCACAGCCAAGGGCCGCCAGGCTTTTGACCGCACCATGGCCATGATCGGTCAGCGCAACGAGGACATCTTTGGCTGCCTCAACGCCAAAGAAAAAACCACACTGAGCGCTTTGTTTGACCGCTTGATCCAGCACGCTCGCCCTTGAGTCTTACTTGACCCATCCTTGACCGTTCCTTGACCCGCCCCCACAAGCACCGCCCCATGCACAGCCCCAGCACCCAAGCCCGCCCGTCCATTTATTACCGCTACGAGGTGTTCCAGCCCTGGCTGGCCTCGGCCCACCCGAAGCAGGACAGAAAGCAAGTCGTGATCGTCGGCGCTGGCCCAGCCGGCATGGTGACGGCACTGGAGCTTGCACGCCACGGCGTGGCCAGCGTGGTGCTGTCGGCCGAGCTGCAGCTGTCGCAAGGCAGCAGAGCGATTTGCTTCACGCGCCGTTCAATGGAGATCTTGCAGCAAGTGGGGGTGGCCGAGCGCATGACCGAAACTGGCCTGCCCTGGCGCATTGGCAACTCGTATTACCGGGGCCAACGCGTGTTCCGCATGGAAGCGCCGCACGACACGGATGACCGCTTTTTCCCCATCATCAACGTGCAGCAGCAGTTTTTAGAGGAGTACCTGCACGACGCCTGCAAGGCCAACTCTCTGATCGATTTTCGCTGGGGCAATCAGCTCGACAAAGTCGCGCAGCAGGACGGCTACGCCGTGCTGACCGTGGACACCCCCGAAGGCCCTTACACCTTGGAGAGCGACTGGGTGGTGGCCGCCGATGGCGGGCGCTCGGGCATCCGCAGCGCCATGAAGCTGCCAATGGAAGGCGCGTCTTATGAAGGCTTTTTCGTGATCGCTGACATCCGCATCGACCTGCCATTACCGACCGAGCGCTTGGCCTTTTTTGACCCCGAATGGAACCCCGGCAACACCATCTTGATGCACCGCGAACCCCACGGCATATGGCGCGTGGACTACCAACTGCCCCCGGGCGAAACCCCCGAAGAGGCGCTGCGCCCCGAGTCGCTCAAAGCGCGCATTGACGCCCACCTGGCCATGATCGGCCACGCGGGCTTGCCCTGGCAAATGGACTGGTCCTCGGTCTATTCGGCCCGCACGCTGACACTGCCCGAGTTTGTGCACGGCCGCGTGATCTTTACGGGCGACGCGGCGCACCTGCTGCCCATCTTTGGGGTGCGCGGGGCCAACACAGCGTTTCAAGACGCTCAGTCGCTGGGCTGGCACTTGGCCTTTGTGGTCATGGGGCTGGCTGGCCCGGCCCTGCTGGCCAACCACAGCACAGAGCGCGTGGGCGCGGCCCGCGAGATCATCACCGAAGCGGGCAAGAGCACGCGCTTCATGGCGCCGCCCAGCCGAGGCTTTCGGCTGCTGCGCGATGCGGTGTTGTCACTTTCGCTCACGCAAGACTTTGTGCGACCGCTCTACCACTGGCGCACCTCGCGCCCCCACGAGTACACCCATTCGCCGCTCAACTGTGCGGCCGATGACAACGCCCTGTTCAAGGGCGGCCCGGCGCACGGTGCCCCCCCGCAAAACGTGCAATTGGGCGAGAACGATTTTCTACTCGACCATCTGGGCGGTGGCTTTGACCTGCTGTACTTCACCGACGCGCCGGCGCTGCCGCCTGCGCTGCACAGCGCGATTGAGGCGGCACGGCAAAACGGTGTGCCCTTGAAGGTGACCGCTGTCGGCCCGGCGCAAGCCGTGGCCGGAGCGGACCACACCCTGCCCGACAGCCGTGGCCACCTGCGCCAACGCTACGGGGTGACCGCCCCCGGCGCGGCCTATTTGCTGCGCCCCGACCAACACATCTGCGCCCGCTGGCTCAGCTTGGACGCTGCACAGCTGCAAGCCGCCCTGAGCAGCGCACTGCCGCAATAAGGAACGCACCATGTCCACACAAGCACTCACCATCGACGGGCTGGAGGTCGTGTACGACGCACTGGCCAGCGCGATTGACCAAGCCGGCCCGGGCAAGGTCGAGCTGTTCTTGGTCAAACTCGCTTTGCTCCAAGCGCAAGCCCTGGGTGACGAACAGGCATTCAAGCAACAGGTCAACGCGGCCTTGCAAGACCTTTAACGCCAAGCCACGTCGGATCTCCCTATCGGTGATTCACAGCCACACCGGCAGCCGCCAGCGCGGCTTGAAGTGCTGGCAACAAGCGCTTGACCTCTGCCTCGCCAGATCGCCTGGCGTGTTCAAAAAAAGCGGGGGTGGGCAGCGTTGCAAATCCAAGGTCAGGGTGAATCACAAAGTCAGCTTGCAGCAATTCAGGGTCAATGCGAGCGCGGCGCCTGGCTTCACGCTCCAGGCGCGATGCGGACGTGTCTGCAGGCGCCGTACCAGGCACTGCGGTCACATCCACAGCAATCACAAATACCGCACCCGCTTGTCGTGCAGCGCGAACCGCAACGGGCAGCGACTCATCACCGTCTTCGTATTCAACCCCGTTGATGCCCACGGGCGAGATGATTTGACTCACCGCGCTGGAGGCCCTCACGGCCACACCCGCGTTGCCCGACTGAAAAAAAACGGGCTGCTTGTCGTGCAGGCGTGTGGCTGCGGCAATGAACTTTTTGGGCAAGTTTTCGATGCGCGGATTTCCCAGTCGGTCGTTGACAAAGTCCTGCAGCCTTTGGCCATGGATCCATCCTCGATCGGCAAAGATCGAAAAATCAAAGACAGTCAAGGGGCCGCCTTGCTTGGACAGCTCGTCGATTTGCGACGCGGAGTAGCCACTCGCCCAAAAGGCAGCGATCAAAGAACCCACACTCGAGCCCACCAGCAAGTCGTATTCGATGCCTGATTGCGCAAGGACGTTCATGACGCCAATGTGCGCATAGCCCCGTGGTCCACCACTGCCCAAAACCAAAGCGATTTTCGGTCTGGGATTCATGGGGGGCACAGCGGCCAGTGCTTGGGGGCTGTCTTCTTGGGTGTAGTTGAAGCTGGTGCAAGCACCCAGCTGCAAGAGCGCCAGCAGCATGACGGCCATTTTCATCGTTGCCCCCCTCATGTGCTTAAGCCCCATGGCCCAAGAAATCTTGAGAATTGCTTGACGCCAATGCGGTCTGGATCATGTGCATCATGAAATTTTTTGACTGGGCTTGAACGCCTTTGGACAGCACCAAGTGCTGCATGACATTGGACTGCTCTATGGTCGCCATGCCATGCAAGGCCGACCAGATGAACATGGCTTCAAGTTCTGCTTGCTTTTTGGCATGCTTGGCCTTGCCGTGCTTTTTCAGCAGCTGTTGCCTCAGCACATCAAAGGCATGCACAGCGTGTTGCACGAGCTCAGGGTGCGCTGCTGGTTCAGGCCAGGGTGTTCCAAACATGAGGCGATACTCCAATGGCTTTTGTGCGGCGTAGGCCATGTATGCCTCACCCATGCCACGCAGTTCATCCTCAGAGGCGGCACTGGCGCTTTGATCCAGATACCCCGCAAAGTCTTCAAAGCAACGGCGCATGATTTCGGCCAACAAGTGGTCCCGACTGGGAAAGTGCCTGTAGGGTGCTTGGTGCGATATGTCCAACCTTCTGGCCACATCCCGCAGGCTCAAGCCCTCAACGCCTTGCTCAGCAATCACCTCTCTGGCGGCTTGAATGCACGCCTCTTTCAGTTCCAGTTCATTGATGGTTTTGGCCATGTGGGCTTTCTGTATCAAGGGCTCAAGTGCCGGGTCATTGACCCCATGATGGCCCCCATGATTTTGATTCTCAACGCACGCGGCGCCGTGGACAATGCCAGACTCATGCACTTGGCCAACCCACCGGGGTGAACCATTTTTTTCTGGCCCAGCGCCTGCAATGCTTGCTTTGCCACCACCTCTGGGGTGGCCGCTTTGCCAAGTTGCATTTTTGAACGCTTGGCAAACCCTGTGTTCACTGGGCCTGGGGCCACAATCAACAAGTCCAGTCCACTGCCCCGCCATTCTTGCTGCAAGCCTTCACCCAAGGTCTGCACATATGCTTTGGTCGCAGCATAGTGGGCCGATCTGGCCACGCCCTGCGTCGCCACAATCGAGCTCAGCAAAATCACGGCGCCCGTCCCTTTCATTTTGAATTTGCGCGCGAAATGGTGCACCAGCTTGGTCACTGCGGTGCAGTTGACGTTGAGCATATTCACTTCGGTCTCCAGGTCAACATCCAGGAAATCTCCCGCAGAGCCAAATCCCGCATTGCACACCAGCAAGCCGAGCTCGAGATTTTCTGTCAGCTCAAGCACCCGCTCAACGCCGTCTGCACTTGAAAGATCGGCTTGAATCACAGGACACAAGATTTTGTATTTGGCCTCCAACGACAGCGCCAGCGCATTCAAGCGGTCTAGCCGACGCGCCACCAGCACAACGTTCATGCCCGACTTGGCCAATTCCTCGGCAAAGCACTGGCCAATGCCCTCTGACGCGCCCGTCACCAAGGCGTAACTGCCATAGCGTTGAGGCAAATGGCTGAAGAGATTTTTTTGCATAAACATCTTTTTGTTGACAGTGTCTACATGTTAAATGAAAATAGGTGACAGTGTCAACATACAAGGTTTTCCATGCCAGCAAATCGCTTTGATTCAACCCCATGGGGGTCACTTTTGGAGCAGCCATTCTGGTCACCGGCCTCTCAGCCGCTGATGCTGTACGGCGCTTTGATGGCGCTGGCCTGCGGCCTGACCTGTCTGCTCTCACTCAACGATGCACGCACGCTGCGAGACGTGGGCATCTGGGTTAAGCCCATGAAATTCATGGCGGCCACGGCCCTGTTTGCGTGGACCACGGTTGCAGTCACCCTGTTGGCCAACCCCGCATTCACCCACAGCCGAGCTTACATGGGCATCAGCGCCTTGCTCGTCCTCACGTCCCTTTTTGAAGTGGGGTACATCACTTACCAAGCCTACCAAGGCGATGCCTCGCACTACAACACCCGCGATGCTTTCCACGCCCTCATGTTTGGCCTGATGGCGATTGCCGCAGTGGGTCTGACCGCGTCACAAGCATGGTTGGCTTGGGCCTTGTGGCAAGCCCGAGATGCAGGCCCAGTGTCAGTGACCACCTGGAGCGTCATCATGGGCTTGGTGCTCACTTTCGTACTCGCCACCATCAGCGGATTCCTGTTGGGCGGCCACCAACCGCCTGCAGGCTCTGGGCTGCCCCTGCTTGGCTGGCATCTCCACAAGGACATTCGACCCTCGCATTTTTTGGGCGTCCATGCCCAGCAACTCATCCCGCTTTGGGGCATCGCCG
>JAHECM010000091.1:13683-15075 GCA_024641725.1 Limnohabitans sp.
CTTGTCTGGCTTGGAGCGGCGGCAGTGCCTTCGCCCAAACCACGGCCGCACCTTCGGCCAGCGGCAAAACCGAGTTGCTCTGGCTGGGCCAGGCGAGTTTTCGCATCAAGACCCCCGGCGGCAAAACCATCGTGATCGACCCCTGGCTCACGGGCGGCCCCAAGACCCCGGCACCTTACAAGACCGATATCTCTGCGCTGGGCAAGGTGGACCTGCTGCTGGTCACCCATGCGCACGTGGACCACATCGGTGACGCCCCCGATCTGGCCATCCTGCACAAGACCAAGCTCTACGGCCCGGCCGACATGGTCACGCCCCTGATCACGCTGGGCATGCTGCCCGCGGATCTGGGCCACCGCTTCAACAAGACCGGCAGCGTCAAACCCTTGCCCGGCATCAAAGTCACCGCAGTCCAGGCCGAGCACTCCTCGCTGCTGGTGTGGAAAAACCCGGCCACGGGCAAAAACGAATCCCACCCCGCCGGTGAAGCCGTGGGCTACATCATCGAGCTCGAAAACGGCTTCAAAATTTGGCACATGGGGGACTCCGGCTTGTTTGGCGACATGAAGTTCATCTCCGAGCGCTACAAGCCCGATCTGGTGCTGATGCCCATCGGTGGCAACTTCACCATGGCCCCTGATGACGCGGCCTTTGCGGCGCGCAACTGGATCCAGCCCCAAATGGTGATTCCGATGCACTACAACTCCAACCCGTTGACCCCTGGCACTTTGGCCGAATTCCAAGAAGCCATGAAGGGCAGCAGCGTGAAAGTGGTGCCCATGGCCGAAGGCCAGAGCGTCGAGTTCTGATCCGCATGCACCCACTGACCCGCCGGGCCTGCGCGGTGCGGGGCATCACACTGGGCATGGTGCTGTGCGCCAGCGCCTGGGCCCAGTCTGCCGCCGACACGCCCCGCACGGAGATCGCGCCCACAGGCACTTTGCGTGCCGTGATCAACCTGGGCAACCCCATCCTCGCCAGCAAAGCCGCGTCCTCGGGCGAGCCCGTGGGGGTGTCTGTGGACCTGGCCCGTGCATTGGCCGCGCGATTGAACCTGCCGCTTGAGTTGATCCCGGTCAGCTCGGCAGGCCAATCGGTTGCGCTCGTCACGCAAGAGAAAGCCGATGTCGGCTTTTTTGCCATCGACCCCGTGCGCGGACAAGGCATCGCCTTCACCTCGGCCTATGTGCAAATTGAAGGCAGCTACCTGGTGCGCCAGGACTCGCCGCTGCAAAAGAACGACGACGTGGACCGCGCAGCGCACCGCGTGGTGGTCGGCAAGGGCAGCGCTTACGACCTGTTCCTCACGCGTGCGCTGCAACAGGCGCAGCTGGTTCGCGCCCCCACGTCCCCAGAGGTCGTCTCTTTCTTCATGGGCGGCACTTACGATGT
>JAHECM010000278.1 GCA_024641725.1 Limnohabitans sp.
GGCATGCGCATGAACGGCTCGACCTTCTACGACCGCACCAACTACTACGAAACCTTCGCCGCCAGCGACGACAACCTGGACTGGGCGCTGAAGATGGAAGCCGACCGCATGGTCAACAGCTTTGTGGCCCGCAAAGACCTGGACACCGAAATGACGGTGGTGCGCAACGAGATGGAGTCCGGCGAGAACAGCCCCTTCACGGTGCTTTGGCAAAGCATGGCCGCAGCGGCTTACCAGTGGCACAACTACGGCAAAAGCACCATCGGGGCGCGTTCGGACGTTGAGCAAGTGCGCATTGACAACCTGCAGGCTTTTTATAAGAAGTATTACCAGCCCGACAACGCCGTGCTGGTGGTGACGGGCCGCTTTGACGAAGCGGCCACGCTGGCCCGCATTGCGCGCTACTTTGGCGCCATCCCCAAGCCGCGCCGCAGCCTGGCCCCCGACTACACCCGCGAACCGGCACAAGACGGGCCCAAAGAGGTCACGGTCTCGCGCGTGGGCGACGCGCATTTGCTGGCCACGCTGTACCACACCGCCCCCGGTTCGCACCCCGATGCGGTGTACGTCGATCTCTTGTCCTTCATCTTGGCGGACACCCCCACCGGGCGTTTGCACAAGGCGCTGGTCGAGACCCAAAAAGCGGCGGGCGTGTCGGTCATGCCGTTCAACCTCAAAGACCCCGGTTACCTGTTGTTTTTGGTCAAGCTGGGCAAAGACCAATCTCGCCCCGAAGTGCTCAAGCTGCTGCAAGACGGGGTGGAACAACTGGCCCAACAGCCCATCACGCCAGAGGAGCTGCAGCGCGCCAAAACAGCCTACCTCAACGAATTTGAAAAAGGCCAGTCGGACCCCGTGCACTTTGGCGTGGCCTTGTCCGAGTCGATCGCCACCGGCGACTGGCGGCTGCACTTTTTGCAACGCGACCTGATCGAAAAAGCCACGGTGAACGATCTGCAACAAGCAGCCCAGCGCTACTTCGTGTCCAGCAACCGCACGGTGGGGCATTTCTTGCCCACGGCCGCCCCCGTTCGGGTGGAGGTGCCTGCTGCGCCAGACCTGGACCGGCTGCTGTCGGGCTACCAGGGCAAAGCGGCCATGGCCCAGGGCGAGTCGTTTGACCCCAGCCCCGCCAACATTGACCGACGCACCACCCGCACGGTGCTGCCCAATGGCCTGCAACTGGCCATGCTGTCCAAGCGCAACCGAGGCCAAACCGTGAACGGGCAGATCGTGCTGCGCATGGGCACAGCGGCCAGCTTGGCGGGTCAGACCGACGTGGCCAGCGCCGTGACCCAAATGCTCATGCGGGGCAGCGCCCGCCACAGCCGCCAGCAAATCGCCGACCGCTTGGACGCTTTGCAGTCCAGCATCGGCATCTCGACCTCCAACGGCAACACCGTGACCATCGCCTTTGAAAGTCGCCGCGACAAGGTGGTTGAGCTGCTGGCCCTGTTGCAAGAAATCTTGCGCCAGCCCGCTTTTGCCGCCGACGAACTGGCTTCGCTGCGCACCGAATGGCTGACCGCCGTGGAGTCCAAACGCCGCCAACCCGACGCGGTGGCCCAAAAAGCCCTGCAACGGGCGATGAACCACTACCCCCGGGGCGATGTGCGCTACGTGCCCACCTTTGACGAAAAGGTCGAATCCATCCAAGCCCTGAAACTGGAGGATGTGCGCGCTTTTCACCAGCGCTTTTACGGCGCACAGTTTGGCCAAGCCGCTGTGGTGGGCGACTTTGACGCCGCCGCCGTGCAACAGGCGCTGGTGCAGGCCTTGGGCGACTGGCGCAGTGCTCAGCCCTACGCGCGCGTGCCCTCGGAGTACAGCGCCGCAGCGGGCCAAAGCCTCACGCTGGAGACACCCGACAAAGCCAATGCGGTGTTTGTGGCCGCACTGGACTTGCCGATCCAAGACGACCACCCCGATGCGTCCGCCCTCATTTTGGCCAACCGCATTTTGGGGGGTGGCGGCCTCAAGAACCGGCTGGTGGACCGGCTGCGCCAGGCCGAGGGCATCAGCTACGGCGCGGGCTCGTCCCTGCAGCTGAACCCCTGGGAGGCGGATTCGTCCTTCAGTCTGTACGCGATTTTTGCGCCGCAAAACCTGGGCAAGTTGCGCACCGCCGTGGCCGAAGAGTTGCAAAAATGGCTCCAAGACGGCGTCACCGAACAAGAGCTGGCCGAGGCCAAAAGCGGCATCTTGCAGAGTCAGAAAATCAACCGCTCACAAGACGCCAGCTTGGCGGGCGGCTGGACGGGGCTGATGGCCCGAGGCCGCGACATGACCCATGTGCAAGCCCAAGAGGCCAAACTGCAGGCCGTGACCCGCGCACAGGTGCAGCAAGCGCTGGCCCGGCACCTGGACGCCACGCGGCTGGTGCAAGTGGTGGCCGGAGACTTCGCCAAAGCCGCATCAACGCCCAAGGGCCAGCCCTGACCGAGTGCGCGCACCCGCAGGGGGAGCGCGTCAGTCGCGGAAGTTGTCGAAAGACAGTGGCAGCTCGGTCATGTCCTTGCGCAGCAGGGCCATGGCCGCTTGCAGGTCGTCGCGTTTGGCGCCGGTCACGCGCACCGCGTCGCCCTGAATGGACGCCTGGACCTTGAGCTTGGACTCTTTGATGACTTTGGTGATTTTTTTGGCGTCTTCGGTCTCGATGCCGTTTTTGACCTTGATCACCTGCTTGACCTTGTCGCCGCCGATTTTCTCGACCTTGCCAATGTCCAAAAAGCGCACATCCACATTGCGCTTGGTCAGCTTGTTGCGCAGGATGTCTTCCACCTGCGTGAGCTGAAAATCGGCATCGCCGAACATCGTGATCTCTTTGTCCTTGAGCTCGATGGCGGCAGAGGTGCCCTTGAAGTCAAAACGGGTGCCAATTTCTTTGGCGCTGGTGTCCACGGCATTGCGGACTTCGACCATATTGGGTTCGCAAACGGTGTCAAAAGAAGGCATGGTTGAATCAAACTGAAGATGAGGAATGCGACAATTCTCCCATGA
>JAHECM010000283.1 GCA_024641725.1 Limnohabitans sp.
GAAGGGTGGCTGTTCGCTGGTAGGATTGGCCCATGTTAATGAAAGCCCAAGACGCCATGAACGCTTCTTCTGCTGCGCCCGAGTCGGACGAGGGCGTGCCCGTTTCCGTCAAAATCCGCGAACGCATCACCGCCGCCCGCAAACGCTTCCACGCCAACGACAACATCGCCGAGTTCATTGAACCCGGTGAGTTGGACAAGCTGCTGGACGAAGTCACCGACAAGATGAAAAGTGTGCTCGGCAGCCTGGTGATCGACACCGTCAACGACCACAACACCAGCGACACCGCCCGCCGCGTGGCCAAGATGTACCTCAAGGAGGTCTTCAAAGGCCGCTACGTTGAAGGCCCCGAGATCACCGAATTTCCCAATGCCGAGCACCTGAATGAGCTGATGATCGTGGGCCCCATCACCGTGCGCAGCGCCTGCAGCCACCACTTTTGCCCCGTGATCGGCAAAATCTGGATCGGCGTGCTGCCCAATGAGCACACCAACGTGATCGGTCTGTCCAAATACGCCCGCCTGGCCGAATGGATCATGGGCCGCCCCCAGATCCAAGAAGAAGCCGTGGTGCAACTGGCCGACCTGATTCAGCGCAAAACCCAGCCCGACGGCCTGGCCATCGTGATGGAAGCCAGCCACTACTGCATGGGCTGGCGCGGCGTCAAAGACATGGACAGCAAAATGATCAACTCGGTCATGCGCGGCGCCTTCCTCAAAGACCCGAACCTGCGCCGCGAATTTTTGTCATTGATCCCCGGAAAGAACTGACCATGTTGGTACGCCTGCTCTATGCCAGCCGCGCTGTCGATACGCGCCCTGAAACGATCGACGCCATCCTTCAACAATCGCGCCAGTTCAACCCGAGCAGTGGCATCACCGGCATCCTGTGCTACGGCGGCGGCATCTTTTTGCAGGCCATCGAAGGCGGGCGCAGCGCCGTGAGCGAGCTGTACGGCCACATCCAAAAAGACGCTCGCCACAAAGACGTGGTCTTGCTGCACTACGAAGAAATCAGTGAGCGCCGCTTTGGGGGCTGGACCATGGGCCAAGTGGACGCCTCCCGCGTCAACACCAACATCTTGCTCAAGTACTCCGAGCGCGCCGAGTTGGACCCCTACAGTGTGTCGGGCAAAGTGTCGCTGGCTCTGCTCGAAGAGCTGATGGCCACCGCCTCCATCATCGGCCGGGCCTGAAAGCATCATGCAGCTCATTGGCTGCGACTTCTCCAGCAGCCCATCCAAACGCAAACCCATCGTGCTGGCGCTGGGTCAAGCCCGGCAGGGCAGGGTGCAGCTGCAGGCCCTGCAAACCTTTGACACCCTTGGCAGCCTTGGCCAGTGGCTGGCCCAGCCTGCCGACTGGGTGGGCGGCTTTGACCTGCCTTTTGGCCTGCCGCGAGAACTCATTGAAACCTTGGGTTGGCCCACGGATTGGGCCGCCTGCATGGACCACTACGGCACATTGGAGCGCCCCCTAATCCGCGAGCAGTTTGCCGCGTTTTGCAACGCCCGCCCGGTGGGCGGCAAATTCGCGCACCGCGCTACAGACAAGCCTGCCGGCTCCAGCCCGTCCATGAAATGGGTCAACCCGCCCGTGGCCTACATGCTGCACGCAGGTGTGCCCCTGTTGCGCCAAGCGGGCGTACACATGCCTGGCCTGCAATCAGGTGACCCCCGCCGCGTGGCGCTGGAAGCCTACCCCGGCTTGCTGGCGCGTGAGGTGCTGGGCAACGCCAGCTACAAAAGCGACGACAAAGCCAAACAAACCCCCGAGCGCCTGCTGGCGCGGCGCGAACTGCTGGGGGCACTCGAGCGTGGGCAAACCCGCCTGGGCCTGCGCCTGGTGGCCAGCAACGCGCTGCTGGGCCGGCTGGCGGACGACGCCAGTGGCGACGCGCTCGACGCCACGCTGTGCCTCATGCAAGCAGCGTGGGCACAAGTGCAGCACGAAGCAGGGCACCCGCACTACGGCCTGCCGCCGTTTGACCCGCTTGAGGGCTGGATAATGACGGCTTGAATCTAGCAAGGATGCCCCCGTCATGGCCCTCCCCGAAAAACCCAAAGGTCCCGCTTCGTATTTCCCCTCCATCGAAAAGACATACGGTCATCCCATGGCGCACTGGTTTGAGTTGCTCAAAGCCTGCTCTGGGATGAAGCACATGGAGATGGTGGCTTGGCTCAAGACAGAACACGGCATGGGCCATGGGCATGCGAATGCGATCGTGGCGCATTGCTTGGCCTCGCACTGACGTGCAGTCCCGCCGCTGATCGCAGCGTAAGTTGCCCGCGGCACGTTGCCCGCAGCACTTGCCCGCAGCACCTTGTTGCGGATGGGTTTCTGTTAACGTGATCGGCTTTGCACCAAAGACCGATCCCCATGTCCAACACTGTCCGTTTTCAGCGCGTCTTGCGCGCCCCTGCAGAGCGCATTTTTCGGGCTTTCATTGACCCAGACGCCATGGCCAAGTGGTTGCCGCCGCACGGCTTTACAGGGCGGGTGCACGAGATGGATGCCCGCGTGGGCGGGGGCTACCGCATGTCCTTCACCAACCTGGGCACCGGGCAGTCGCACAGTTTTGGCGGGACGTTTTTGGAGCTGGTGCCGGGCGAGCGTTTGAGCCACGCCGACACGTTTGACGACCCCCATCTGCCGGGCGAGATGGTGACGACGGTGACGTTCAAAAAAGTGCAGGTTGGCACCGAGGTGAACATCGAGCAGTCGGGCATACCCGAGATGATTCCGCCCGAGGCGTGCTGCCTGGGCTGGCAAGAGTCTTTGCAATTGCTGGCGCTGCTGGTGGAGCCTGATATTTCGGCTTGAGCTGATTTCTGGCGGAGCCCGGCGGAGTCAGACGGTTTCAGCGGGTTTCAGGCGGCTTCAGACATGGGCTCAAATCGCCGCCGCTGCCATGTCGTCTGGCACCGGCCCCAATTGCCGCAGGGCTTGCAGGGCTTCAGCGTCGGTGCGGTACAGCCGCAGAAGGGGTGA
>JAHECM010000286.1 GCA_024641725.1 Limnohabitans sp.
CACCCCCGAAGTGGCCGACAGCGCCTGGGTGGCCGACAGCGCCCAGGTCATGGGGGCGGTCAAGATCGGGGCCCACGCCAGCATTTGGTTTGGCACCGTGTTGCGCGGCGACACCGAGCTGATCACTGTGGGCGAGGGCAGCAACATCCAAGACGGCAGCGTCATGCACGCCGACCATGGTCAACCCATGACGGTGGGCAAAAACGTGACGGTGGGCCACATGGTCATGCTGCACGGTTGCACCATCGGGGACGAGTCGCTGATCGGCATCGGGGCGGTGGTGCTCAACGGCGCGAAAATTGGCAAGAACTGTTTGGTGGGCGCGGGCTCGCTCGTGACCGAAGGCAAAGAGTTCCCAGATGGCTCCATGATCATGGGCACCCCGGCCAAAGTGGTGCGCCAGCTCACCCCCGAGCAAATTGAAGGGCTGCGCGAAAGCGCCAAGCGCTACATCGACAACGGGCAGCGCTACAAAGCGGGCCTGACCCAACTCTCTTGAATCCCAAAAAGGCACCCCCCGAGGGTGACCCCTGCTGTGTCTGAACTCCATAAATTCATTTTTGACGGCATGCCGGTGCGCGGCATGCTGGTGCGCCTGACCGATGCGTGGCAAGAAACCCTGGCCCGCCGTGCGGCCAACACCACCACCGGGGCCTACCCCGCGCCGGTGCGCCAGTTGCTGGGCGAGATGGCCGCTGCGGGCGTGCTGATGCAGGGCAACATCAAGTTCAACGGGGCTTTGATTCTGCAAATTTTCGGCGACGGCCCCGTCAAAGTGGGCGTGGTGGAGGTGCAGCCCGACCTGAGCTTGCGCGCCACCTGCACCCAACAAGGCGAGGTGGCAGACGATGCCACGCTCAGCCAGATGGTGAACGTGAACAACCAGGGGCGCTGCGCCATCACGCTCGATCCCAAGGACCGCTTGCCTGGGCAGCAGCCATACCAAGGTGTGGTGCCGCTGTTTGGCGACCAGGGTGAGAAGCTGGAAAACATCAGCGAGGTGCTGGAGCATTACATGCTGCAGTCCGAGCAACTGGACACGGTGCTGGTGCTGGCGGCCGACGACCAGGTGGCCGCTGGCTTGCTGATTCAGCGCCTGCCCATGGAGGGCGAGGGCAACTTGGCCGCCGATTCGGTGGCGCGCGAAGCCATGCTGGGCCGCAGCGAAGACTTCAGCCGCATTGCCATTTTGGCCAAGAGCTTGAAGCGCGAGGAACTCTTGACGCTGGACGCCGAGACGGTGTTGCACCGCCTGTTTTGGGAGGAGCCTTTGGCCCGTTTTGAGCCGCTGGCGGGCGAGACGGGCCCCCGCTTTGCCTGCTCTTGCAGCTTGGAGCGCGTCGGCCAGATGATCCGCAGCTTGGGCGTGGCCGAGGCCGAAAGCATCATTGCCGAGCAAGGCCAGATCGAGGTGGCTTGCGAATTTTGTGGCGCGCAGTACCGGTTTGACCCGGTGGACGCCGCAGGCTTGTTCATCGACAAGCCGCTGCCGCTTGATCCAGGCACTTCAATGCACTGAATTTGCACTGATCGGTGTGCTGAGCCGGTCAACCGGCGTTTGTGGCATGCGCCGTCTCAGGCTTGGCGCCCCAACAGGCCCGTGAAGAGCTTGTGTTCGCAATCGGGGTCGCTGCACTTTTCGCACAGCCAGGGCGTGCGGCCTTCATTGAGTGCATTTTGGGCGTTCAGGCGGGTTTGCCAGCTGGCCTCGTCTTCGCCCGGCAAGCCCAGCGCCAGCAAGGCGTTGTTCAGCCGCTGGTGGCCTTGGCCGTAAACCACCCGGTAGGCCATGCCGCTGCGATCGAGCGCACGGCGCACCAGTGTGTCCACTGGACCGCGCACCTGTGGGCCGTCGCGCTGCAGGCCATCGGCCACCCAGGGCAGGTCCAGCCCGGTCACCAGCGTGGTGTCAAACCGCTGTTGGTGCGCCAGTGCCATGGGGTAGAGGCGCTCGTCGGCGAACAACTTGTGGCTGTAAACAGCGGTCATCAGGGGCGTGGTGTCCGAGATCACGGTGCCTTGCTGCACGGCCAGCACCGCATCGGCCTGGGCTTGGGCAATGGCCATTTGCTCGTGCGGCTCGGGTGTGCGGCCCGCTTGTGCGCACCAGTTGCGCAGGACTTCGGGCACCCATTGCACGGTGTGCCCGCGCTGTTGAAGCACGGCGGCCAGGTGTTGGGCCAGCCAAGACTTGCCGGTGCTCTCGGCCCCGACAATGGCGATGCGCCGCAGATGGGGCCCCGGGCTCATGGCTGCGCCAGCCTTTTTTGCCATTCGCGCCAACCCAGCACGCTCAAGCCAATGAACAGCGCATACAGCACACAGGTCAGCCACAGGCCTTTGTAGGCGAAAAGGCCCACGCTGAGCACGTTCACAGCGATCCAAATGAGCCAGTTTTCAATGTATTTGCGCCCCAGCAAGGCCTGGCCAATCAGGCTCAGGGCGGTGGGCAGGGCGTCCCACCAGGCCACGTCGCTGTCGGTGTAAGTCAGCAGCAGCCAGGCCAGCGCTGGCCAAAGCACCCCCAACGACAAACCCACCAGCATCCAACCTTGTCGGGGCAGGCGCTGCAGGCTCAGGGCGGGTTGTTGGTCCTCGCCTGGCCGCAGCCATTGCCACCACCCCCACAGAGCGAGCACGGCAAAGACCAGCTGCAAACCGGCTTCGGCGTACAGCAGACTGTCCTTGAACACAAAAAAGTAGAGCAGTGGGCTCAAGATGGCCAAGGGCCAGCTCCAATGCAGCTCGCGGATGCTGCAGCCCACCATGACCAAGGCCAGCACAAAGCCCAGGGCCTCCGTCCAAGAGATCATTTGGCGATCTGGACGAAAATTTCGTTGGCCTTGACCATGCCCAACTCATGGCGGGCACGTTCCTCGACCATGTTCAGGCCTTCCTTGAGGTCATTGACCTCGGCGCTGAGCTGGTCGTTGACACGCCGGGCTTCCTCATTGGCTTGTTTTTCTTGCTGGAGTTGTTGCTCCAGCTC
>JAHECM010000294.1 GCA_024641725.1 Limnohabitans sp.
ATCCATGCGGGTGTCTTCTGTTGGAAACCTGGATTATTGCGGCAAGCCGTAGCCATGGCGCACAAAGATGTCTCGCGCCTGCGGGCTGAGCACATACCGGTGCCAGGCGCGCGCCGCCGCACTGGCGCCTTGCAGCAACACCATGCGCTGGTGCAAGGGCGCGTGCAGTGCCGGTGCAATCGCTTGAAAACGGAGACGGGCTGCCATCTCGGGTGCCTGGGCCAGCGCCAGCGCGGTGATGCCCGCCTGCGCCGCACCGGTGGCCACAAACTGCGTGGCCTGGCCGATGTTCTCACCCAGCACCAGCTGTTGCCCGCCGAGCGGACCCGCACCGGTGCGCTGCAGCACCTGCTGCGCGGCCAGCCCATAGGGGGCCAGGGCCGGGTTGGCAATGGCGAATTTGTCGCCGGGTTTCATGGCACGAACAAGCGCCGCCACGCCTTGCGTGAGTGGCAGTGCTGAATTTTGAGGCACGATCAACGCCAAACGGCCTTGCGCATAGCGCTGCCCTCCATCGACCGTGCGTCCGGCCGTGACCAATTCGGCCACCCGATCTTCGTCCGCCGAGATGAATTGCGCCACCGGCAAACCCTGCAAAATTTGCCTGGCCAGATTGCCAGATGCGCCCAAATTAACGTCGACCTCCACCCCTGTTTGTTGCCGGTATTGAGCCGTCAGGTCAGCAAGTACAAACTTCAAATTGCTGGCTGCAGCGATCTTGATGCGCTCCGTTGCCTGAGCCATGCCCCCAGCAGGCCAGGCGCAGATCGCCAGCAAACAGCGACGTCGACCCAGTCGGTCGGATGCGCTCAAGCCACACGGCATAACATCATGCATTTTTTGCATAGATTTAAAGGGGTTTTTCCTTGAAATGACAGGCACGAAACGGGCGGTCTCCCTAAAATCGAGGCCCGCAGTTACTGGACGGTTACATGCCCTGCATGACGCCAGTATGTCAGCCCCCGATTCGTTTTTTCAAAGTCCCTGCGCAGAGCCTTTGAAAAAACGATTTTCAAACTTTGGAGCTTTCCCATGAACTCACCCGTGATGCAGGGCCTGAACCTGAACACACCGGCTTACGTCAAGAACGCCAAGCTGATCGCCTGGGTCGCCGAAATGGCCGCCCTGTGCAAGCCCGCCAACATCTATTGGTGTGACGGCTCACAAGAAGAATACGACCGCCTGTGCGCCGAGCTGGTGGCTGCGGGCACCTTCAAGAAGCTCAACCCCGCCAAGCGTCCCAATTCTTTCTTGGCCTGGACCGATCCTTCGGACGTGGCCCGCGTGGAAGACCGCACCTACATCTGCTCGGACAAAAAAGAAGACGCCGGCCCCACCAACAACTGGATGGAACCTGCGCAAATGCGCGCCACCCTGAACCCGCTGTTTGACGGTTGCATGGCCGGCCGCACCATGTATGTGGTGCCTTTCTCCATGGGCCCTCTGGGTTCGCACATCAGCCACATCGGCATCGAGTTGACCGACAGCGCCTACGTGGCCGTCAACCAAAAGCTGATGACCCGCATGGGCAAAGCCGTGTACGAGGTGCTGGGCACCAACGGCGACTTCGTGCCTTGCATGCACACCGTGGGCGCACCCTTGGCTGCTGGTCAAAAAGACACCACCGCCTGGCCTTGCAACCCCACGACCAAATACATCGTTCACTTCCCAACGACCCGCGAGATCTGGTCCTACGGCTCCGGTTACGGCGGCAACGCGCTGCTGGGCAAGAAGTGCTTTGCGCTGCGCATCGCCTCCAACATGGGCCGCGAGCAAGGCTGGTTGGCCGAGCACATGCTCATCCTGGGCGTGACCAGCCCCGAGGGCAAGAAATACCACGTGGCGTCGGCTTTCCCCAGCGCTTGTGGCAAGACCAACTTCTCGATGTTGGTGCCCCCAGCCGCGTTCGAAGGCTGGAAAGTCACCACCATCGGTGACGACATCGCCTGGATCAAGCCCAACGCCGACGGCAAGATGTACGCCATCAACCCCGAAGCCGGTTACTTTGGCGTGGCCCCTGGCACCAACATGAAGACCAACCCCAACTGCATGCTGAGCCTGCACAAGGACGTGATCTTCACCAACGTGGCCCTGACCGACGACGGCGACGTCTGGTGGGAAGGCATCGAAAAAGACACCGGCGCTCTGCCTGATCACCTGATCGACTGGCAAGGCAATGACTGGACACCGGCCATCGCCAAAGAAAAAGGCACCAAAGCCGCCCACCCCAACGCCCGTTTCACCGTGGCTGCGATCAACAACCCAGCGCTCGACCCCGCTTGGGACGACCCCAAAGGCGTGGCGATTGACGCCTTCATGTTCGGTGGCCGCCGCTCGACCACCGTGCCACTCGTGACCGAAGCGCGCAGCTGGACCGAAGGCGTGTACATGGCCGCGACCATGGGCTCCGAGACGACTGCCGCCGCCTTTGGCGCGCAAGGTGTGGTGCGCCGCGATCCATTCGCCATGCTGCCGTTCTGCGGCTACAACATGAGCGACTACTTCCAGCACTGGCTGGACACCGGTGCCAAGGCCCAGGCCGCTGGCTTCAAGTTGCCCGCCATGTACTGCGTGAACTGGTTCCGCAAGGACGAGACCGGCTCCTTCGTGTGGCCTGGCTACGGCGACAACATGCGCGTGCTCAAGTGGATGATCGACCGCCTCGAAGGCAAGGCCACAGGCGAGCAAACCATGTTCGGCGTGGCCCCCACGTATGCCGAGATCAACTGGAACGGCGTGAGCTTTACCGCCGAACAGTTCAAGGCCGTGACCAGCATCGACAAAGCCGCCTGGCAAGCCGAGTTCAAGTTGCACGACGAGCACTTCGCCCAGCTGTCCTACCACCTGCCCCAGGCACTGCTGGACACCAAGGCCAATCTGGAAAAACGCCTCGGCTAAAGCCTTCAGGCATGGCGCCCCACCGGCGCAACACCTTGCAACCGCCCCGGCCACAAACCGGGGCGGTTTTTTT
>JAHECM010000299.1 GCA_024641725.1 Limnohabitans sp.
TTGGTGCCGATCAAAAGCGGGACCGTCACGGTTGCAGGTCAAAACCTGACGAATGCCAAACCCTACGAACGCGCCGCAGCAGGCATCGGCTACGTGCCGCAAGGCCGCGAAATCTTTGCGCGATTGACGGTCGAAGACAACCTGCGCATGGGCCTGGCCACACAGCCTGGTGGCACGCCCATCCCTCCTGAGTTGTTTGAACTCTTTCCGGTGCTTAAGCAAATGCTGCACCGCCGAGGCGGCGATTTGTCGGGCGGTCAACAGCAACAACTGGCCATTGCGAGGGCACTGGCCGCCAAACCGCGCTTGCTGATTTTGGACGAGCCGACCGAGGGCATCCAGCCCAGCATCATCAAAGACATTGGCCGCGTGATCCGCCAACTGGCCGACGTGGGCCTGCAAGGGCAGCGCATGGCGGTGCTGCTCTGCGAGCAGTACTACGACTTTGCCGAAGAACTGGCCGACGACTACCTGGTGATGGAGCGAGGCGAAGTGATCGCCAGCGGGCCGGGCAGCGAGATGAAGGCCAAGAACATTCAACAGCTGGTGGCGATTTAGCGCTGAATCGCGCACAGGGTGCGGCTCCTACAAATCCATGGGCATTCACTGGGCTTGGTGCCTCGTAGGAGCCGAACCCCGTGCGCGATGGTTTTGCTGGCGCGGGCAATCGCGCACAGGGTGCGGCTCCTACAAATTCCACAACCTCGGCACCGTCCCCGGCAAACCCCACATCGCCGCACGCCATGCGGCCCACACGGGCCGCAGCAGTTGCATGGCGGGTTCGGTCACAGGGGCCAGCACGCGCAGCACGATGACTTGCGGGTGCGCTTGGGTGGCACCGGCTTGCAGGCGCAGGGGGCTGGCTTCGATGGCGGTGCGGGCGGCCTCCAGCGCGGCTTCAACGCGGTCGGCGGCGATGGCGCTGCCCGCCGCAAACACCAGGGTGGCCATGCAGCGCTGGCCCGCCAGGCCCAGCGGGCTGTCCATGAGGCGCGTGTCTTGGCCGTCGATGGTGCCGCGCTCCAGCCAGACGCCGGGTATCTCCAAGTGCTGGCGAAAGGTGCCCCGATCAAAAGGCAAGCCAGCCGCAGGCAGGCCTAAAGCGGTGATGTCCCATGTCATGAGTTCGGCGTCGGGGGCCAGCTCAAACACGGCGCGGTTGAGCGCGTCGCATTGCGCGTAGGCAATGGCTTCTTGCGGCAGCCACTCCAGCCGCGCGCCGGGCGCCAGTGTGGCGTGGACTTGTTGCGTGGCCTGGCCCGACTCGCTCCTGTAAAAGCGCGTTGCACCGGGCGTGGTGACCAGGCTGTGCGCACCGGGGCCGACGCTGACCTGCATGTCCAGTGTGTCGCCGCCCACCAGTCCGCTGGGCGGGTGCACCAGCACGTTGTGGCACACCGCATCGCCCTCGGGGTAGAGGCTTTGCAAGATGCGCAGGGGGCCGTCGTGCTGGTAGCGGGCCACGCTGCGCTGGTTTTCTTGTGTCACGTCCAGGCGCAGGTGCGCTCGCCAGCTGCGGGGGGTCATGTTTTTCGCAAATCCAAGGTGTGTGGGAATTCCGGACTGGCCGCCACACCCATATTGGGGGTGAAGGCCGTGAGTTGGCCGCCAGTGTGCCCCATGCGGAAGAAGCGGGCCAGTCGCCGGCTTTCGGCCTCGTAGGCGTTGACCGGAAAGCTGTCGTAGCTGCGGCCCCCGGGGTGGACGACGTGGTACTGGCAACCGCCCAGGGAGCGCTTCATCCAGGTGTCCACCAAGTCCACCGTCAGCGGCGCGTGCACGCCGATGCTGGGGTGCAGTGACGATGGCGGGTTCCAGGCTTTGTAGCGCACGCTGGCCACAAACTCGCCCACCACCCCCGTGGGCTGCAGGGGCAGCGCTTGGCCGTTGACGCTCACCGTGTGGCGCGCGGGGTTCATGCCGCTCACATGCACCTCGATGCGCTCGAGCGACGAGTCCACATAGCGGGCCGTGCCGCCTGCGCCGCTTTCTTCGCCCATGACGTGCCAGGGCTCCAGCGCGTTGCGCAGCGTCAGCACCACGCCGTCCACCTGCAACTGGCCCACCAGCGGAAAGCGGAACTCCAAATGCGGTGCGAACCAGCTCGGGTCAAAGTGGAAGCCCGCGTCGCCCAGCTCGGTCAGCACGTCGTCAAAGTCTTTGTGTATCCAGTGCGGCAGCATGAAGCGGTCGTGCAGCTCGGTGCCCCAGCGGGTCACGGGGGCGGAGTAGGGCTCGTCCCAAAAGCGGGCCACCAGCGCGCGCAGCAGCAGCTGCTGCACGATGCTCATGCGGGCGTGGGGCGGCATCTCAAAGGCGCGCAGCTCCAGCAAGCCCAGGCGGCCGGTGCTGCTGTCGGGCGAGTACATCTTGTCGATGCAAAACTCGCTGCGGTGGGTGTTGCCCGTGACGTCAATCAAGATGTTGCGCAGCGTGCGGTCCACCAGCCACGGGGGCATGTCGGCACCGTGTTTTTGGCGGTTGCGGGTGATCTCGCGCAGGGCGATTTCGAGCTCATAGACCTGGTCGTTGCGCGCTTCGTCCACGCGCGGGGCCTGGCTGGTGGGGCCAATGAACATGCCGCTGAACAAATAGCTCAGGCTGGGGTGGTTGTGCCAATACAAAATGAGGCTGGCCAGCAGCTCGGGGCGGCGCAAAAACGGGCTGTCGGCCGGGGTGGCCCCGCCCATGACGACGTGGTTGCCGCCGCCGGTGCCGGTGTGGCGGCCGTCTTGCATGAACTTTTCGGCGGACAAGCGCGTCTCGAAAGCCGCTTGGTACAAAAACTCGGTGTGCGCCACCAGCTCGCCCCAATTGTGGGCGGGGTGGATGTTGACCTCGATCACGCCCGGGTCGGGCGTGACTTGCAGCAATTTGAGGCGCGGGTCGCGGGGCGGTGGGTAGCCTTCGAGCACGATGCTCAGGCCCAGTTGCAAGGCCGTGGCCTCGACCGC
>JAHECM010000300.1 GCA_024641725.1 Limnohabitans sp.
CGTCCAAGCCAGCCATCAACAAGGCTGCAAAGCCGAGGTAAGGGTTGCACAGTGGATCGGGGAAGCGGGCTTCCACGCGGCGGCCCTTGTCGCTGGCGACGTTGGGGATACGGATCGAAGCGGAGCGGTTCTTGGCCGAGTAAGCCAATTTGACCGGGGCTTCGTAGTGAGGCACCAAGCGCTTGTAGCTGTTGGTGCCGGGGTTGGTGATGGCATTCAGGGCACGGGCGTGCTTGATGATGCCGCCGATGTAGTACAGCGCCAAATCAGACAAGCCAGCGTAGCCGTTGCCTGCGAACAAGTTCTTGCCGTCTTTCCAGATGGACTGGTGAACGTGCATGCCAGAACCGTTGTCGCCAGCGTAAGGCTTGGGCATGAAGGTGGCGGTTTTGCCGTAGGCGTTGGCCACGTTGTGGATCACGTACTTTTGCAGCAATGTCCAGTCAGCGCGCTCGACCAAAGTGGAGAACTTGGTGCCGATTTCGCACTGGCCAGCGCCAGCCACTTCGTGGTGGTGCACTTCGACCGGGATGCCCACGGATTCGAGGATCAGGGACATCTCGCTGCGCATGTCATGCGTGCTGTCCACGGGGGGCACTGGGAAGTAGCCACCTTTGACGCGGTTGCGGTGACCGCTGTTGCCGTTTTCCATCTTGGTGCCGCTGTTCCATGGGGCTTCGGCTTCGTCGATGGCGTAAAAGGTGTTGTTGGGTTCGGTGCTCCAGCGCACGTCGTCAAACAAGAAGAACTCTGGCTCAGGACCGAAGTAGGCGGTGTCGCCCAAACCGGACTGCTTGAGGTACGTTTCAGCGCGCTTGGCGATGGAACGGGGGTCACGCTCGTAGGCTTTGCCGTCGGTGGGTTCGATCACGTCGCAAATCAAGACCAGAGTGACTTCTTCGAAGAAGGGGTCAATGATGGCGCTGTTGGCGTCGGGGATCAACAGCATGTCGGAAGCTTCAATGCCCTTCCAGCCCGCAATCGAAGAGCCGTCAAAGGCTTGACCGTCTTCAAATTTGCTCTCATCAAACTGCGACACGGGCGCAGTGATGTGCTGCCACTTGCCACGGGTATCGGTGAAACGGAAGTCAACGAACTTGACTTCGTTTTCTTTCACCATCTTCATCACGTCTGCGACGGTCTTGGCCATCAGATTCTCCTGGTTGGAAAGGGTTGGTTAAACGTACTGTCCGGTCTTGCAGTTTCTGTGCCAACTTGGGCGGCAGTCTCTCGACCAAGAACAAGCCGTGATTGTGCCCGGACACAGACCCAATTTTCGGCTCGGGGGCCAAAAAATGAGGGACTCAAATTGCACCGAATTGGTGCAATTGTGCATTATTTTGGTGCAATCAAATGTGTCGCACCAACTCCGGGCCAAACGTCAGGCCAAAGGGCGCCAAGCCAGCACGCAGATCGGCGTAGGCCGCGTCAACCAACTCCGGTGCGCCTTTGACGCCCAGCTCAATGTGCCGCCCCCACTGCGGGTGGTCCACGCTGGGCAAGCTGAACACTTTGACAAGCGGGTGGCGGGTCTCGATGGCTTGCATCAATGGGGTCAGGGTGGCCTCCATCGAGCCGAACACGATGACCGACTTTTCCACATGGGCGTGGCGGCGAAAGTGGGCGCTGTAGTGGGTGTCCAGCACCGACGCGATCATGGGCCAGGCCATGACTGGAAAACCGGGCACAAAGTGCACCGTGCCGCCGCCCGGGCCGTCGCACGAGAAGCCAGGAATTTTGTTGTACGGGTTGCGAATGATCCGGGCCGCTTGCGGAAACACGCCCATGTTCAGCCGATGGATGTTGTCGTCGCGCTCTGGCTCGTAAGCCAGCCCCTGCTCTTTGGCCGTGTCTTGCATGCGCTCTTGAATCAGGCGCTTGGCTTCGGGGTGCAACACCAGGGCTTGGCCCAGCGCCCGGCCCGCGCACTGGCGGGTGTGGTCGTCGGGCGTGGCACCGATGCCGCCACACGAAAACACCACGTCCGCCGAGGCAAACGCCCGCTCCAAGGCGGCGGTGATGCGCTCGGGCGCGTCGCCGTGGTATTCGGCCCATGCCAGGCTCAAACCCCGCTCGCCCAAGAGTTCAATGACTTTGGGCAGGTGCTTGTCGGCGCGCTTGCCCGAGAGGATTTCGTCGCCAATGATGATGACGCCAAAGGTCGGCGTCAGCGGGGAAACTTCAGGGTTCGGAGCGGTGTTCTGGGTGGTCATGGGCCGATGCTAAACGCTCAGCCGCGTGGGGCGAAGGCGTCACGGTCGTGGCCGTGACATCGACCACCTCAGCGTCCGGGCCAGCGCTGGTTTGGCGCATCTCGTGCAAGGCGGCCAGCGCAAAGTGCGCAAACCACAGCGAAGAAAACGCAAACACCAAGGTGTAGATCCAGATGGCCACCGGGATCAGCACCACAAAGGCCGCCGCAAACAAAGCCCCCGAGGCCCACACCAAGCTGGGCGCCGCGCCCATCAAGCCGGTCAACACGCCCATGCCCAAGAGGCTGGCGCGGTGGCGAGCCATCAGGCTTTGGCGCTCGGCTGCGCTGGCGAACTCGGCCAACACGTCAAAGGCCATCACGCGGTAGGTCAGCCAACCCCAGATCAGTGCAGGCAAAACCAGCGCCAGCGGCGGCACCAGCCACAAGGGCAAGGTCAGCAACAACGCGCCCAAGGCCAACAGCAAAGACAACAGGGTCCACACCACACTTTGCAGCGTGGTGCCCCCTTGCAGGCGCTGCAAGCCAGCAAAACGCCGCTGCGCCACCAGCCGCGTCAACGCAGGGGTCATGAACAAGGACACGGCCAACAGCGCCGTGACCACCACCACCGGCGTGACGGCAAAGATCACCAAGAGCGGGGCCACCACGGTTTTGAGCTTGAGCGCGCCCACCTGCTCCAACCAAGCCCAGACGGTGCCCAGCAAGCTCGACGCCTCCAGCCACAAGCGCACCTG
>JAHECM010000301.1 GCA_024641725.1 Limnohabitans sp.
ACACCAACGAGCGCACACACGAAATCATCCGCTCAGGCTTTGACCGCAGCCCCATGTTCACCGGCAAGATCGAGGGCGTGGGCCCGCGCTATTGCCCCAGCGTCGAAGACAAGATCAACCGTTTTGCCGACAAGGACAGCCACCAGATTTTCTTGGAGCCCGAGGGCCTGACGACGAACGAGTACTACCCCAACGGCATCTCAACCAGCCTGCCGTTTGACATCCAGTACGACCTGGTGCGCTCGATGAAGGGGCTGGAAAACTGCCACATCCTGCGGCCCGGCTACGCCATTGAATACGATTACTTTGACCCGCGTGCCTTGAAAAGCAGTTTCGAGACCAAGCAGATCCACGGCCTGTTTTTTGCGGGCCAAATCAACGGCACCACTGGCTACGAAGAAGCCGCAGCGCAAGGCTTGTTTGCCGGCATCAATGCCGCGCTGCAATGCCGCAGCGAGTCGGCCTGGACGCCTGCACGCGACCAGGCTTACTTGGGCGTGCTGGTTGACGACCTGGTGACGCAAGGCGTGACCGAGCCCTACCGCATGTTCACCAGCCGCGCCGAGTTCCGTCTGCAACTGAGAGAAGACAATGCCGACGCCCGCTTGACCGAAGCAGGGCGGCAAATGGGTTTGGTGGACGACGCCCGCTGGGATGCCTTCAGCCGCAAACGCGATGCTGTTTCACGTGAAACAGAGCGCCTGAAGTCCACTTGGGTGAATCCGCGCAACTTGGCGGCGACCGAATCTGAGCGCGTGTTGGGCAAAGCCATTGAGCACGAACACAATTTGTTTGACTTGCTGCGCAGACCCAATGTGTCTTACCAAGCCTTGATGTCGCTGGACGAAGGCCGCATGTCCAGCAGCGATGTTTCACGTGAAACGCTGGGCGAGTTGAGCGCCACGGTCATTGAGCAAGTGGAGATTGCTGCCAAGTACTCGGGCTACATCGGGCGGCAAAAAGAAGAAGTTGAGCGTTCGGCCTATTACGAAAACCTCAAACTCCCGGTGGACTTGGACTACATGCTGGTCAGCGCCTTGTCGATCGAGGCGCGCCAAAAATTGTCCAAACACCGGCCCGAGACGCTGGGCCAGGCCTCGCGCATTTCCGGGATCACACCCGCATCGGTCTCTTTGCTGTTGATCCACCTGAAAAAAGGCGGGTTCAAGGGCTTTCGCGCCGTGGTCGAAGAGGGGCAGCCCTCATGAGTGAGGCCTTGAGTCTGTTGAAGTCGGGTGTGGCAGAACTTGGCTTGAGCCTGAGCGATGCCCAGTTGGACCAGCTCATGGCCTACCTGGCAATGATTCAAAAATGGAACAAGGTGTACAACCTGACGGCAGTGCGTGATCCGCAAGAGATGCTGACCCACCACCTGCTCGACAGCTTGACGGCCATTGCGCCGCTGGTGCGCCACACCCAGGGCCACGCCGCCAAGGTGCTGGACGTGGGGTCGGGGGGTGGCCTTCCCGGCATCGTGTTGGCGATTTGTCGGCCAGAGTTGGACGTGAGTTGCGTGGACACGGTGGGCAAAAAAGCCGCGTTCATCCAACAAGTTGCGGCCAGCCTGAAGTTGCCCAATCTGCGCGGCATCCATGCACGGGTCGAGTCTTTGGCGGGGCCGTTTGATGTGATTTGTTGCCGAGCCTTTGCCGCCTTGCCAGACTTTGTGAACTGGTCGCGCACCGCGCTGGCCGAGCAGGGCGTCTGGATGGCCATGAAGGCCAAGCACCCGCAGACAGAAATCGACGGTCTGCCGACCGACGTGAATGTGTTTCACGTGGAACCGTTGACGGTGCCGGGGCTGGATGTGGAGCGGTGCATGGTTTGGCTGCGGCTGGGGAGCCGCTGAACAACGCCTCTGTGCCCCGTCGCGTGCGGGGCGGTACTGGATCATCACGTCGCTGTGATCCTCGTGATGACGTGTTGGGTCATTTCCTCCCGCGTGATGCGCTGTGTCGTACACTCGCAACTCTTTGGCGCACAACTTGCGCACGTTTTACGGCCTGACATTTTTCGCACAATTCATGTTTTTCGGCATCACTGATTACGGCACCTTTGTGGCGACGATCATTTTGTTTCTGGCCCTTCCGGGTCCGGGCAATTTGGCGCTCATCACTTCAACCAGCAAGGGCGGTATCGCCGGTGGTCTGGGGGCCACTTTGGGCGTGATTGCCGGTGACCAGGTGCTCATGTGGATGGCCGTGGCGGGCGTGGCCACCGTGTTGGCCACATACCCTGCGGCCTTTGTGGCTGTGCAGTGGCTGGGCGCGGTGTATTTGGCCTGGTTGGGTTGGAAAATGTTGTCCGCCAAGCCGGGCGATGCCCCGGTGCTGAACATTCGGCCGCGCCACTATTTTCAACAGGCCGTGGCCATCACCTTGCTCAACCCCAAGGCGATCGTGTTTTACATGGCTTTCTTCCCTTTGTTTGTGAATCCCCAAACCCATTTGGGGCTGATCAGCTTTGGCGTCATGGCGGCGACCATCGCGGCGCTGACGTTTCTTTATGGCTTGGGCATGACCTTGCTGACCCACTATTTGGCTGAGCGCATGCGGGCGAACCCCCGCATTGGGCGCATGCTGGAGAAGTTGGCGGGCATTTTTCTCATCGGCTTTGGCCTCAAGTTGGCCATTTCCAAATAAACCTCGAGCACACACCATGGCCAAAATTTTCTGCATTGCCAATCAAAAAGGCGGCGTCGGCAAGACCACCACCACCGTCAATTTGGCGGCGGGCCTGGCCAAGTTGGGGCAGCGTGTGTTGTTGGTGGATTTGGACCCGCAAGGCAACGCCACCATGGGTTCGGGCATCGACAAGCGGCAGTTGGAGTTGAGCGTTTACGACGTGTTGCTGGAATCGGCCACCATCGCTGAGGCCGTGGTGGACGCGGGCAAATGCGGCTACAAGGTGCTGAGTGCTAACCGGGAACTGGCCGGGGCTGAAGT
>JAHECM010000193.1 GCA_024641725.1 Limnohabitans sp.
CCTGACATCGTGGTGGCCTCGGCCAAAGCCTATCTGAGCGCGCTGAATAAATTGCAAAACAAGTCCGATCGCGTGGCAGCACAAGGTTGATTTGAATACTTAAATACCGTCATTCGACATCAATAAAGCCACGCAAGTGATTGATCTTGCGTGGCTTTTTTAAAATGTGTAAACTCTTCGACTTGTTGCTCTGAATTCGTTGTATCGTTCAACCGCATGTCCCATCTTTTGACCCATTTCTCACTCCCCCAGTTGGCCCGCACAGCATCCTTTGGACTGCTGTCGATGGCTTTGGCTTGGAGCTTTTCTGCCCACGCTGAAGCCGCCTCGAACAAGACCAAACCTGCGGTTCACAAAAAAATGGCCGCGGTCAAGCCCGCTGCAAAGGGCCGCTATGCCAAGGTCATGGTGCCTGCCGCGCGTCCTTCGTTTGGTCAGATGGCCGGTTTGCACGCTGCCTTAGACCCATTGGACCTTCGCTCCAGTGTGGCCTTGGTGATCGATCAAGACACCAACGAAATCCTTTTGCGCAAGAATGACCAAGCGGTTTTGCCGATTGCGTCGCTCACCAAGCTGATGACAGGCTTGGTGATTTCCGAAGCCAATTTGCCCATGTCGGAGATGATCACGATCTCTCAAGCCGATGTGGATACCGAAAAGGGCAGCAGTTCGCGACTTGCCGTGGGTACCGTGCTCAGTCGGGGTGACATGTTGCATTTGGCCCTCATGTCCAGCGAAAACCGCGCTGCCCACGCATTGGGGCGTACTTTTCCGGGTGGCTTGGACACCTTCGTGTCCCGCATGAATGCCCGTGCTCAGAGCATCGGCATGCGCGACACCCGTTACGTGGAGCCGACGGGCCTGTCCAGCCGCAACCAGTCCAGCGCCCATGATTTGGCGCTGCTGGTCAGCACGGCGCACAAAGAGCAACCCGTACTGCGTGAACTCTCGACCTCGCCGGGCCGTGAGATCGAAGTCGGTCACCGCACCTTGCAGTACAACAACACCAACCGTTTGGTGAAAAGCCCGCAATGGGACATTGGTCTGCAAAAAACCGGCTACATCTCTGAAGCTGGCCAATGTTTGGTCATGCAAGCGCAGGTCTCTGGCCGCAAACTCATCATGGTGTTTTTGGACTCTGCGGGCAAACTCAGCCGCATTGCCGATGCCGAGCGCGTTCGCCGCTGGATCGAAACCTCGCACCATTCGGCAGGTGCCGTGGCCACGGCGCGCCAGGGATAAGCCCGATTCGCCAGCCCCCGTTCTGGGGTTTCCGTCCTGGCCTGCTGAGTGGCTGCTGAGCCAGCTGCTCCCCTCCCTTTGATTAAGTCGACTCGTTGTGGTGGCCCAGCGACGCAGAGATCGCTTGCGCCGTGGCTTGCAGTTTTGGTAGCCACTCTTCATCCAAGCGGTCAGCTGGGGCAGAAATCGACAAACCGGCAAGCAACTTGCCCTGATCGTCGTAAATCCCGGCAGCAATGCAGCGCACGCCCAGCTCCAGTTCTTCGTTGTCGCGCGCAATGCCATATTGCCGCACGCGCGACAACTCGCGTTCGAGCACGGGCAGCAGAGTGATGCTGTTGCGCGTGTGCCCCGACAATGCGGTGCGAGTCGCATAGGCACGCACCCGAATGGGGTCGTCGGCAGCCAAAAAGAGTTTACCCACCGAAGTCAGGTGCAAGGGGGCTCGGCCCCCAATGGCACGCACCACTTGCATGCCAGATCGCTCGCTGTAGGCGCGTTCAATGTAGACAATTTCGTCGCCCTGTCGAACGCTCAGGTTGACCGGTTGTTGGATCAGCTTGTGCAGATCGCGCATGGGCACCAGCGCGGCATCCCGCACATTCAGGCGGCCTTTGACCAAGTTGCCCAACTCCAGCAAGCGCATGCCCAAGCGGTAATTGCCCGCTTGCGGCCGATCTACAAACCGGCCAGTGGTCAAGTCGTTCAAGATGCGGTGCGCCGTAGAAGGATGCAAGCCTGTTTTTTCGCTGATCTCTTTGAGCGTGATCGCCTCTTCTTTGCTGGCGAGGATATCGATCAGGCTGAAGATGCGTTCAATGACCTGGATGGTCGGTGTGGCGGCGAGTGGGGTGTCTGCTTTTCTCATGGTACGGCGCAAAGAAAAGTCAATTTTATACTGTGAAATTCAGTGCCGTCGGTCACAGTGCTTGCCATTGGCCCTGGCGCAGCACTTCAAATGGCTGAAATTGGGTCTTGTAGTTCATTTTGGAACTTTGTTCGATCCAGTAGCCCAAGTAAACATGGGGTAGTTCCAGTTGGGCGGCTTGCTGAATTTGCCACAGCACGCCATAGGTGCCATAGCTGGCGCGCTCATCGGGATCGTAAAACGTATAGACGGCGGACAGACCCTGGTTGAGTACATCCACGATGCTGACCATTTTGATGGCTTGCGTGTCAGGGTCAGAAAACTCCACGATCCGCGTGTTGACCCGGCTTTGCAGTAAAAATTGGGTGTACTGGTCCACGCTGTCTTGGTCCATGCCGCCACCCGCATGGCGACTTTGTTGGTATCGCAAGTACAGGGCGTAATGCCGGGGGTCGAAGTGCGGGTTCAGGGTGCGAACCGACAAATGTTGGTGTTGCGCTTGGGCACGCTTTTGGCTGCGATTGGGCAGAAATTTTTGCGCATCCACCCGCAAGGGCTCACACCGCTGGCAGCCATCGCAATAGGGCCGGTAGGTGAAGACCCCACTGCGGCGAAAACCCTTGGACACCAAGTCCGAGTAGGTTTCGTTGTGAATCAGGTGGCTGGGTGTGGCCACTTGCGAGCGGGCCGATCGGTCCGGCAGATAGCTGCACGGGTAGGCGGCGGTGGCATAAAACTGAAGCGCCTGGAGTGGGAGGTCTTGAAGCTGCGTCACGGTGTGGTGTTGAACAATCGGTCCCAGTATAAAGTTTCACTGG
>JAHECM010000203.1 GCA_024641725.1 Limnohabitans sp.
TGATCTACACCAGTGGCACCACCGGCAACCCCAAGGGCGCTTTGATCCCCCAGCGCGCACTCATCGGCAACCTCAGCGGCTTTGTGTGCAGCCAAAATTGGTTTGGCTTTGACCCGGCTCGGCCTGGCTCGGCGTCCAAAGCGGTTTTTTGGTCGCCCGCCGACTGGGCTTGGACCGGCGGCTTGATGGACGCGCTGCTGCCCAGCCTCTACTTTGGGCGGCCAATTGTGGCGTTCAACGGCCGGTTCTCGCCCGAGGCGGCTTTCGAGATTTTGCAAAGCCACGGGGTCACGCACACCTTTTTGTTCCCCACCGCGCTCAAAGCCATGATGAAAGCCGTGCCCGATGTGTCGGCGCGCTACCGGCTGCGGCTGCAGGCCATCATGAGCGCGGGCGAGGCGGTGGGCGACGCCGTGTTCGCCTACTGTCAGCAACAGCTGGGCGTCTTGGTCAACGAAATGTTTGGCCAAACCGAGATCAACTACGTGGTGGGCAACTGCACCCGCTTTTGGCCGGCCAAGCCCGGCAGCATGGGCAAAGGCTACCCGGGCCACCGCGTGGCGGTGATTGACGAGGCCGGGGCGCCGTGCCCACCCGGCACCCCCGGCGAGGTGGCCGTCCACCGCTTGGACGTGCACGGGCAAGCCGACCCCGTGTTCTTTTTGGGCTACTGGAAGAACGACCCCGCCACCCGGGCCAAATACACCGGCGACTGGTGCCGCACCGGTGACCTGGCCGTGGCCGACGAGGACGGCTACCTTTGGTACCAAGGCCGCACCGACGACATGTTCAAGGCGGCGGGCTACCGCATCGGCCCCGGCGAGATCGAAAACTGCCTGGTCAAACACCTGGCCGTGGCCAACGCCGCCGTGGTGCCCAAACCCGACACGGCGCGTGGCGCTGTCGTCAAAGCCTATGTGGTGCTCTCGCCCGACGCGCTGGCGCAACGCGGGCAAGCGGCAGACGTGAGCGCTTACGAAGACGGCGTGCGCCAAGCCCTGCAGGCCCATGTGCGCGGCTTGCTGGCCCCCTACGAATACCCCAAAGAGATCGAGTTCATCGACCAACTGCCCATGACCACCACCGGCAAAGTGCAGCGCCGGGTCTTGCGCCTGCAAGAGCAAGCCCGCGCGGCCAGCGTGACAAAATGAGGCCCAGTGCACCCTGAGTTCGGCCCACCTTGTCTTTTGGCCATTCCCTCTGTTTTGATTGAGAAAACCCCCATGAAAAAAATCCAACTTGGACAAAGCGACCTGCAAGTCACGCCCATTTGCCTGGGCACCATGACCTTTGGCGAACAAGTCAACGAGGCCGATGCGCACGCGGTGCTCAGCCGCTCTTTGGAGGCGGGCATCAACTTCATCGACACCGCCGAGATGTACGCTGTGCCCGCCAAGGCCGAGACCTGCGGTGCGACCGAAACCATCATTGGCCGCTGGTTTGCGCAAAACCCCGGTGCCCGCAACCAGCTGGTGCTGGCCACCAAAGTGGCCGGCCCCTCGCGCGGCATGCCTTGGATTCGTGAAGGCTCGGGCATGACCGCTCAGGACATCTTGAACTCCTGCGACGCCAGCCTGCGCCGCCTGCAAACCGATGTGATCGACCTCTACCAGATCCATTGGCCCGAGCGCCATGTGCCCGTGTTTGGCATGAGCTATTTCGACCCGTCCAAAGACAAATCGGTCACGTCCATCCACGAACAACTGCAAGCCTTGTCCAAGCTGGTGCAGGCGGGCAAAGTGCGTTACATCGGTCTGTCCAATGAAACGCCCTACGGCGTGCACGAGTTCGTGCGCCTGGCCGAGCAGCACGGCCTGCCCCGCGTGGCCACGGTGCAAAACCCCTACGCACTGACCAGCCGTTTTTACGACAACGGACTGGACGAAACCTGCCACCGCCTGAATGTGTCCATGTTGGCCTACTCGCCTTTGGCCTTTGGGGCCTTGACCGGCAAGTACGACCAAACCGGCTTTGTGGGCGAGAACACCCCCGATGCCCGCATCGCCAACTACGAGTCGGTACGCAAACAGCGCTGGGGCCGAGACGAAGCCTTGCTGGCCGCCCGCCGCTACAACCAACTGGCGCGAGACAACGGCCTGACGCCCACCGAAATGGCGCTGGCGTTTTGCTACCACCGCTGGAGCGTGGCCAGCACCATCATTGGCGTGACCTCGGTGGCGCAGCTGGACGACAACCTCAAAGCCTGGGACGTGAGCCTCAGCCCCGAGTTGCTGCAGCAGATCGACGCCATCCGCTGGGAACTGCGCGACCCGGCACTCTGACCTGCGCGCATGGCCAAGAAAGACAAAGTCAGCGAAACCCCGGCCACGGCGCTCTTGCGCCAACGCGGGGTGGCGTTCACAGAGCACCCCTACGAGTACCTGGAGCACGGCGGCGCACAGCACAGCGCCCAAGTGCTGGGCCTGGACCCGTTCACCGTGGTCAAGACCTTGGTCATGCAAGACCAGGACGCCAAACCCTTGCTGGTCTTGATGCACGGCAACCGCAAGGTGTCCACCAAAAATCTGGCCCGGCAAGTGGGCCTCAAGTCCGTGGAGCCCTGCACCCCAGACGTGGCCAACCGCCACAGCGGGTATCTGGTGGGCGGCACCTCGCCCTTTGCCACGCGCCGCGAGATGCCGGTGTTCATTGAAGAAAGCATCCTCGACTTGCCCCGCATCTGCATCAACGGCGGGCGGCGGGGCTATTTGGTGGGCATCGACCCGCAGGTGTGTTTGCAGCTTTTGGATGCCCGGGCGGTCCAATGCGCGCTGGCAGAATGACGCGCTGAAATAACAAAAAAGGAACAACCATGGATTTGCTTTTGCCCGCAGGCGCGGTGCTCGCCAGTTACCTGGTGGGCTCGCTCAGCTTCGCCGTCATCGTCAGCCGGCTGATGGGCATGAGCGACCCCCGCA
>JAHECM010000216.1 GCA_024641725.1 Limnohabitans sp.
ATGACAAAGCCAGGCAAGCCCTGTTTGGGGCCAGCCAATACGAAAAACGCTGAGATTCAATGAAATTTCTGGGCCCAATTTGCCTGCCGCGCCCAGAAACCCGGCTTTACCGGGTTAGAATCACCACAGTCGGAGCGTAGCGCAGCCTGGTAGCGCATCTGCTTTGGGAGCAGAGGGTCGCGAGTTCGAATCCCGCCGCTCCGACCATTCTTCAAGACCCGTAAGGGCACTTAGCATCAAAGGCCCATTGGGGCCTTTTTTGTTTTTGCAGCTGTCCGTAGCTCAGTTGGATAGAGCAACAGCCTTCTAAGCTGTGGGTCACAGGTTCGATTCCTGTCGGACAGGCCATTTACAAAGCGCGTTAGAGCCATCACGGCCGACCTTTAGTCGCCACTGACTTTGCCTACTTTGAGCACCCAAAAAAAATTTAGCAGTCTTTGAATTGCAAGACATCTGGGGCCAAATGAGCGCACATTTCGAAGGTGATTGGCTTTTTCCAGCCGCCGCATCTCTGGCTTTCGCATTTTGACGAACCTACGCTGCGCGGCCAAGTGGCCGAAGTATGTCAAAGGTCAGGCCATCTGAAATTTTCGATCTCGGGGCCCACGAACGCCACACGCCAAGCTCAGGCGCTGTAAAAGCGAAGTATCCGGGCCCTTAGACACTGGGAAAATTCGCTTGGACGGCGAGGCGTCAGCATCCCCCACTGATTCCCCACCTGTGCAAATTAGCTGTATCTGATTCAGACAGCCGCGACGGCTTGCCCCAGCGGTTCATCCAAAAAACCGCCAGTGCGCAAAGTCACCACCAGCGTGTCGCGCCAGCCTTCGCCGTCCAAGGGTTGGATGGGCGTGGTTTCATGGATCACCCGCTGATCGTCCAGCAACAACAAAGACCACGGCTCGCTCAGCGTGAAGCGCTGTCCTTGCGGGCTGTGCATGTCAAACACCCGCGTCTCGCCGCCTTTGATGCCATGACGCCCCACCAAGAACACGGCCACCCAATTGACCCCGTCGCGGTGCGCACCCTCGGGCGTGGGGCGGCCAATGCCGTCGGTGGTGTCGATGCGAAACTGGTGCGCCTCGGTGTACCAGGTTTGCGAGCCCTGCAAGGCGGAAGCCACCCGCGCCAGCCAAGCCAGCACAGTGGGCCAAGCCGACTGCGCCAGCACCGCATCGTTCATAGGCTCAAACCAGCGCTGCATGCCACCATGCAAGGCGTTGTAAGACAAAGGCTGCCAATGCGCGCGGTGCGGTATGGCCCGCACTGTGCGGTCAGACACTTCAAAACTGGCGTGACGCCTGCGGCGGTAACGCCCACCGTCCTTCAAGTACTGGTCCGGCGGCAGATCGTCCCAGGCGGCTTGCAGGGCCTTCAAATCTGCCGCCGCCACGCCTGCCAGTGCGCACACACTGGCTGCACTCAGCACCGCAAAGCCTTGAGCTTGCAAAACAGGCGTCAACTGGTCAGGTGAGGTCAGGGGCGGTGGCAAGGTGAGCTGAGACATGGGCTGATTGATGCATAGGGCAAAGGGGCAAGCATACCGCCCCATTCGCGACGGGGGCGCCGCTCTTACACAAACAGCTGATCTCCTGCCATTGTGGGAACCAAGCCCCTGCCATTGGGGCAGTCATGCGCGCCCCGCGGCGGAAGCAACTGAATCCATAATGGTTCAAAAATCGGGGGAGGACTGCCATGCACATCCATGACTGGGCGATGGTCGCCGTGTTGCTGCTTGCGGGCTGCGGAGGCAGCCCGGGTGATGGCAGCGCTGCTGGCGCGTGCGCCACGCCCGCAGGCGCCCAGCTGTTGCTGGGCACCGTGACGGCCGTTCACGACGGCGACACGCTGACCCTGCAGGTGGGCGCAACTTTTCACACCGTGAGGCTGGACAGCATCGATGCCCCTGAGCTGGCCCAAGCCTTTGGCGCCGAGTCCAGGCAAACGCTCGCCGACATGCTGCTCAAGAAGGCCGTGCAGGTGGCGTGGAGCCAGCGTGACCGCTACGACCGCACCTTGGGCACGGTTTACACCGCGAACTGCCAAGATGCCAACCTGAAAATGGTGAGCTCTGGCATGGCCTGGTTTTATGTCGCCTACCAGTGCGAACTGCCGCTGGTAATGCGCCAACAATTCACAGCCGCCGAGAGCAGCGCTCGCTCTGCCCGCAGGGGTTTGTGGTCACAAGCGCAAGCCACTGCCCCATGGGTGTACCGCAACGGCGTGGACTCGGCCCCGCCCGTGTGCGCGCCTTGATGCATCAGGCGTAGCGCTGGCCGGCCAGTTTGGCGCCTTCGGCCAAGGCTTTGAGCTTGGCTTCGGCCACCTCGCGGCTCATGGGGGCCAGGCCGCAGTTGGTGCAAGCGATCAAACGGTTCTTGGGCACAAACTGCAAGGCGCGGCCAATCGTGTCGGCGATTTCTTCGGCCGTTTCGATGGCCGGGTTGGCCACGTCGATCACGCCCACCATCACGTCCTTGCCTTCGAGCAGCTTCATCATCTCCATGGGCACATGCGAGTGCATGCACTCCAAACTCACTTGCTGGATGCTGCTCTTGGCCAAGGCCGGAAACACCTTTTCGTACTGACGCCACTCGTGGCCCAAAGTCTCTTTCCATTTGTTGTTGGCTTCGATGCCATAGCCGTAGCAAATGTGCACGGCCGTGGTGCAGGTCAGGCCACGCGCGGCCACCTCCAGCGCCTTGACGCCCCAGTCGGCGGCCTCATCCATGTAGACGTTGAAGGCCGGTTCGTCGAACTGGATGATGTCCACGCCATCGGCTTGCAGCGCCAGCGCTTCTTGGTTGAGCAACTCGGCAAAGGCCATGGCCATCTTGACCTTGTCGCCATAAAAGCGGTCGGCCACGGTGTCCACAATGGTCATGGGGCCGGGCAAGGTGAATT
>JAHECM010000222.1 GCA_024641725.1 Limnohabitans sp.
CACCTGCATGGCCATCTTTGAATTGCGCACTTACACCGTCACGGTCGGCAAAATGGCCGACGTGCTGGCCCTCTACACCCACGAAGGCTGGCCCGCCCTGACCCAACACCCGCAAAAACTGGTGGGCTACTTCACCGGCGACGTGGGGGCGCTCAACGAGCTGATTCACGTCTGGAAATTCGACGACGACGCCGACCGCCGCGCCTTTTGGGCGGGGGTCATGGCCGATCCGGCGTTCCAGGCTTTTGTGGGCAAACTGCGCCCACTGCTGCAGTCGCAAACCAACAAATTGATGCTGGCCGCCCCCTGGGGGCCAACACCCTAAGCCGCGCCCGAACTGGTCTCGGGCTCAGAGTCGCCTCTGAGCCCGGGGTCTGCGCGGCGCACCCAACCACCGACACCCCACACGCGCACATCACGGCGCACACAAAGGAGCACCTCATGGGCGCGCAATGGAAAGCAAAAGGCAAGGCACAAGCCGCAGACGCACGCGGCAAGTTGTTTGGGCGATTGGCCAAGGACATCATGATCGCCGCACGCAACGGGGCCGACCCGGCCTCCAACTCGCGCTTGCGCCTGGTGGTGGAGCAGGCCCGCAAGGTGTCTATGCCCAAAGACACTTTGGAGCGGGCCATCAAAAAAGGGGCCGGCCTGACGGGTGAAACGGTGAACTTTGACCACGTCATCTACGAAGGCTTTGGCCCGCACCGCGTGCCAGTGATGATCGAGTGCCTGACCGACAACGTGAACCGCACCGCCTCCGACATGCGGGTGCTGTTCCGCAAGGGTCAGCAAGGCACCTCCGGCTCGGTGTCTTGGGACTTCAACCATGTGGGATTGGTCGAGGCGGAACCCGCAGCCGCCGGGGCAGACCCCGAAATGGCCGCCATTGAAGCGGGTGCCCAAGACTTTGAGCCTGCCGAGGATGGCGCAACGCTGTTCATCACCGATGCGGCCGATCTCGATTTGGTCAGCCGCGCTTTGCCTGCACAAGGGTTCACGGTCTTGTCGGCCAAGTTGGGTTACATGCCCAAAAACCCGGTGGACCCGGCCAGCCTGAGCGCCGAAGCCTTGCAAGAGGTGGAAGACTTTTTGGCCGCCATGGACGGCTGCGACGACGTGCAAAACGTGTTTGCCGGCTTGGCAGGCTAAAGCACCCCAGCTGCCAAACCCAGCCCCTGCGGCTCAGCAGGGGCTTTTTTTTGCATTCAGTCCACTTTGGCACCGGCTTGGAACCAGCGCCCGATCAGCGCGCGTTCGTCGTCGGTGATGCCGGTGGCATTGTTCATGGGCATTTGCTTGCTCACCACCACCTGCTGGTAGATGCCTTGTGCGTGGGTGCGAACCCCGTCGGCTTGGTCAAAGCGAATGCCTTTCATCTGCGCGGCTTCGCCGTGGCACATGTAGCAGCGCTGCTCCAGCACGGTTTTGACTTGAGCGAAACTGACAGGCGCCGCACTGGCGGCAGAGGCCACCACGGGCGCGGGCCGCAATGCGACGATCACGCCCAAGATCAGCACCACGCCCACAGCGGCAAATGGCCAAGGGTTCTTGGCGCGACCCAAATGGTAGCCGTGGCGCTGCACAAAGAACTGACGAATCAGGGCACCGGCGAACATCATCACGAACAGCAGCACCCAGCGGTGCTCGTGCGTGTACAAAAAGCTGTAGTGGTTGCTCAGCATGGCAAACAGCACGGGCAGCGTGAAGTAGGTGTTGTGCACGCTGCGCTGCTTGCCGCGCTTGCCGTGGATCGCCAGGGCTGCGGCATCGTACTTTTCACCGCTGGTCATGGCGGCCACCACTTTGCGTTGGCCGGGGATGATCCAAAAGAACACGTTGGCGCTCATGGCGGTGGCGATCATGGCCCCCACCAACAAAAAGGCGGCGCGCCCGGCAAACAACTGGTTGGCCCCCCATGAGGCGAAGGCCACGACGACGATCATCAAGCACGCCACGATCAGTTCGCCGTTTTTGCGAAAACCAAACACGCGGCAAACGGTGTCGTAAACAAACCAGAAGGCCACCAAGAAAGCCAAGGCGGCAAAGCCTGCGGTGGCCGGGGCCCAGTCCATCAAGGACTTGTCGACCAAAAAAGTGCCCGCATTCCAGAGGTACAGCACCGTGAACAGGGCAAAGCCTGACAGCCAAGTGGAGTAGCTTTCCCAATAGAACCAATGCAGTTTGGTGTGAATTTTCTTGGGTGCCACCATGTACTTTTGCGGGTTATAGAACCCCCCGCCGTGCACCGCCCACATGGCCCCGTCCACGCCTTTTTCGAGCAAGTCGGGCGACTGGGGTTTGAGCAGGTTGTTGTCCAGAAAGACAAAGTAGAACGACGAGCCGATCCAGGCGATCGCCGTGATGACATGAACCCACCTGATCAGCAGGTTGGCCCAATCCAGAAAATAAGCTTCCATCAGGATTCCCCAACCTGCTCACCACCGCGGGCTCTGTGAGCAGACATTCGGTCGCGTACATGAACGGAAACCGTTCTTGCGCCGCTGCGACCAGTGCACCGAAGTGTATACACTTTTTGCATCCGCATCCAGTGCTTCTTTTCAGGGAAAACCAGCCCTTGGCCTGCGCTGGTGCGTCAAAGGGCCATTTGCAAGAGCTGCGCAGCCACCGCCACGGCAATCACTTCGGGTTCTTTGCCTGCAATGCCGGGCACGCCAATGGGGCAGGTGATGCGGGCAATTTCGGCCTGGCTGAAGCCCCGCTCTTCCAGTCTGTGCCGAAAAGTGGCCCATTTGGTGCGGCTGCCGATCAGCCCCACAAAGGGCAAATCGTCTTGCACACGCAGGCGTTTGAGGCAGGCGATCACCACGTCCAGGTCTTCGGCATGGCTGAAGCTCATGATCAGCACCCGACTGCCCGGGGCGAGATCGGCCACCGC
>JAHECM010000233.1 GCA_024641725.1 Limnohabitans sp.
ACGGCCAGCCGCAAGTGTTCAACGTGGTCAAAATCAAAGGCCCCGAAGTCCACTTGGACGGCAACCACCCCTTGGCCGGACAGGCGCTGCGCTTTAGCTGCAAGGTCAGCGACGTGCGCGCTGCCAGCGCCGAAGAAATCACCCACCGCCACGTACACGGCGCGCACGGTCACCAACACTGATCTGCAGCGGCACTCCGGCCTGTGGCCGAGCTGCCAGGGCCGATCAAGGTGCCTTGTCTGCCTTAGCCGCTTGCAGCGTCTCCCGCGTTTGCATCGCCACTTGGCGTGCCGCAACGGCAAAGTCTGCGCCGCTCGATGCGTAGAGCACCGCTCGCGACGAGTTGACGATGATCGGGCCGTTGCTCGATCCGTCGGGGTTGGCGCGCCAGCCGGCTTTGACGGTGGCCACCGCGTCGCCGCCTTGCGCGCCCACACCGGGAATCAGCAAGGGCACGGTGGGCGCGAGGGCGCGCACGCGCTCAATCTCTGCCGGGTACGTTGCGCCCACCACCAGGCCGAGCTGGCCGTTGAGGTTCCACGGGCCTTGCGCCAAGCGGGCGACATGTTCGTAAAGCAAAGGCTGGCCTTCGACCGAGGCGAGGCGTTGGTTTTGCAGGTCGTCACCGCCGGGGTTGGAGGTGCGGCACAGCAAGAACGCGCCTTTGCCGTGGTACTTGAGGTAGGGGGCCACCGAGTCCCAGCCCATGAAGGGCGAGAGGGTGACGGCGTCTGCGCCATAGCGCTCAAACGCCTCGATGGCGTATTGCTCGGCGGTGCTGCCAATGTCGCCACGCTTGGCGTCCAAGATGATGGGCACATGGGGCGCGACGCGGCGCATGTGCTCCATCAAACGCTCGAGTTGGCCTTCGGCGCGGTGCGCGGCAAAGTAGGCAATTTGCGGCTTGAAGCTGCTGACCAGATCGGCCGTGGCGTCCACGATGGCGGCGCAAAAGTCGTAAATCTTGTTGGCATTGCCCTGCATGCCCGCAGGGAACTTAGAGGGTTCGGGGTCCAGGCCCACGCAAAGCATGGAGCCGTTTTGGCGCTCGGCGGCGCTCAACATGTCGAGGAAGGTCATGGGGTGGGATTTTAGAGGCGCTGCGTCCAACAACTGGCCTAAGATGCCCGCCATGCACAAACTATCGACGCGCCAATGGACAGTTCTGGTTCTGCTCACCCTCGTCTGGGGCATCAACTGGCCCATCATGAAAATCGGCGTGACGGGTTTCCCGCCGCTCACTTTTCGCAGCATTTGCATGTGGCTGGGCACGCCGGTGTTGGGCTTGGTACTGCTGGTGCAAGGGGTGCCGTTCCGTATTGAGCGCAAGCATTGGCGCGAGCTGCTCACGCTGGCCACGTTCAACATGTTTTTTTGGCACGGCCTGATCATCGTCGCTGTGCAGTCGCTGTCCAGCGGGCGGGCGGCGATTTTGGGTTACACCATGCCCATTTTTTCTGCGGTGCTGGGGGCGTTGGTATTTGGTGACCGACTGGCCAAACGGGCCTGGGGCGGCGTGGCGGCGGCATCGCTGGGGGTGGTTTTGTTGCTGTGGCACGAAATTTCCAACCTCAGCGGCAAGCCCATGGGCGTGTTGCTGGCCTTGGGTGCCGCGAGCACTTGGGCGCTGGGCACGCAGCTGTTGCGGCGCACGCGCATGCCCGTGCCCACGCTGACCATCTCGTTTTGGATGGCCACGTTGACCACGGTGGTAATGACTGTGCTTGCGCTTTGGCTCGAGCGCGACGCGTGGCATGCGCCGTCAGGGCGCACTTGGGGAGCCATCGGTTTCAATGCGGTACTGGTGTTTGGTTTTGCTCAGGCCGCTTGGTTTTATCTGGCGCGCAGCCTGCCGCCTGTGGCCTCGACCTTGAGCGTGATGATGATCCCGGTGCTGGGGGTGTTCAGCGGCGCACTTTGGCTGGGCGAGGTGCTGCACTGGCAAGACTGGGCTGCCGTGGGTCTGATGTTGGTGGCCATTGCGGCCGTGCTGTGGCCAAGTCGGGCAGTGGCCAGCGAGGCCTGAGCAAGCCCCCGCATCAGCCCTGCGCGGTTTTGAGTGCCAGCAGCAGGTCGGCCCAGGCCTTGGCCTTGTCGGCTTGGGTGCGGATCAGTGACGCGGGGTGGTAGGTCGCCACCACCGGCACGCCCTGGTAGCGGTGCACTTGGCCGCGCAGTTTGCCCAAGGGTTCGGTGGTTTTGAGCACGGTTTGCGTGGCAAAACGGCCCATGACCACAATGACTTTGGGCTGCAGCAGGGCCACCTGGCGCGCGAGGTAGGCCTCGCAAGTGGCCAGCTCGGCGGGCTCGGGGTTGCGGCCCGTCGGCGGTGCGCACTTGAATGCGGGCGTGATGAACGCGCCGCCTTGCGCCTGACGGCTCAGGCCCACGGCCTTGAGCATGTTGTCCAACAACTTGCCCTCGGGCCCGCCATAAGGCGGCGCGGCTTCGGGCACGGGCTGAGCGGGGCTTTCGTCGCAAACGATCAACCACGGGGCGGGGTGGTCGCCCACGCCAAAGGTGGTGGTCTTGCGGCCTTGGCACAGGCCGCAAGACTGGCATTCGGCCACGGTGCTTTGCAGGGCGTCCCAGCCCATCTGGTCCACGCCAGCGGGCAGGGGCAGGGCTTGCGCGGGGGCCAGTGCCACAGGCACGGCAGGCACGACAGGTGCAACCGGCTTGGCGGGGGCAGCGGCGTTAGCGCTGCTTCGGCTCGGCGCTGGGCGCACGGGCTGCGCATCTGTTGGTGCAGCGGGTGTTGCAGCGGATGTTGCATCGGGTGGTGCAGCTGTGGCCACGGCGGTCGCAGCCGCCTCGGCCGGGGCTGGCGGCTGGGCCAGCGGCCACCACACGCGCACGCCCATCTCGGCGAGCATGGCGCGCTGGCGTTCGTCCAA
>JAHECM010000126.1 GCA_024641725.1 Limnohabitans sp.
CAGTGGCTGGCCAGCCAGGAGGCGCGGCGTGCAGTGCACATCGCGCTGGTGGCTTCGGTGGCCAACACCTACCTGAGCCTGGTGGCCAACGACGAATTGCTGCGCCTGACCCAGGCCACGCTGGCCACGCGGCAAGAGAGCTTGCGCCTCACGCGGCTCAAGTTCGAGCACCAGACCGTCTCGCAACTTGAACTCAGCCAGGCCGAGTCTTTGCTCGAAAGCGCCAAAGTGGCGCTGGCGCAAAGCCAACGCCAGCGCGCGTTGGACAGCCACGCGCTGGCGCTGCTGGTGGGTCAGCCCCTGCCCGCCGATGTGCCTGAAGGCCTGACTTTGGGCGCACAAGGCCTGCTGCAAGACCTGCCTGCGGGTTTGCCGTCCGACTTGCTCGCGCGTCGCCCCGATGTGCGCCAAGCCGAGCAACTGCTGATGGCCAACAACGCCAACATCGGTGCGGCACGCGCTGCGTTTTGGCCACGCATCACGCTCACGGGCAGCGCCGGGGTGGTGGGCAACGACCTGCAAAAGCTGTTCAGTGTGGGCACCAGTGGCTGGACGTTTGCGCCGCAAATGCTGCTGCCCATTTTTGACGCCGGGCGCAACCAAGCCAATCTGGACGCGGCCAAGGCTGGGCGCGAGATCGCTGTGGCCCAGTACGACAAAGCCATCCAAACCGCTTTCCGTGAAGTGGCTGACGCACTGGCCGCGCGCAGCACATGGGCTGAGCAGTCGCGTGCGCAGCAAGCCCAGCTGGCCGCCGAGCAAACCCGCGCAAACCTGACGGCACTGCGTGAGCAGCAAGGCCTGGCCAGTGCGCTGGAGCTGCTGGACGCACAACGCGCATTGTTTGCTGCGCAGCAAGCCGCTCTGCAAGCGCAGGCGCAGCAACTGCAAAGCTTGGTTGCGGTTTACAAAGCGCTGGGTGGCGGCTGGAGTGAGGTGCGGCATTGAAAGCGCAACATCGATTTGCAATCGTTGTTAAAGTCTGCCTCGGATCAAAAAACACAGACGCCGGAGCGCCAGAGACACGCCATGGATGCCAAAGCCACACCCCTCCCGAGTTTGTACTTGTTTGAAAAATTCGAGGTGGGGATCATCCACCTTGACCAAGCTCGGCGCGTGGTGGCGATGAATGACTTTGCACGCAAAGTTCTGCCAGTAGAAGAGAAGCAGCCGTTTGACAAGTTGGTGACCTCGTTTCACCCAGAGCGGTCCAAACCCAAAGTCAAATTTTTGCTGGATGAGGCTTCAGGATGTCCCATGGCCAATGCCGTGCCGATGACCATGATCATCAACATACCGGAGCAAGTGTTGCTGATCAAGGTCAGTCGCTTGGGCAATGCGCAGGGTGAAACCACGGGCTTTGCGCTTGTTTTCTATGACGTTACCCAAGTGGTTCGTCACGACAAGGAGCCGGACCATGCGTCATCAGAAGTGATGCTGCTCTCACGGATCCCCTTGGTCGCCAACCACAAAGTCTCCTTTGTGGACACTTCGGACGTGCTCTGTTTGGAGTCACAGGCGCATTACACGCGTGTGTTGACCCGTGATGGTTACCATTTTTGCAACCTGAGCATTGGTGATTTGCAGGCGCGCTTAGACCCCCATAAATTCATGCGCGTGCACCGCTGCTTCATTGTCAATCTCCAGGCGGTCGCAGGCTTGGACAGAAACGGAGGCAAGACCGCCTTGATTCTCCAAGCCCCTGCCAAACAGCCTATTCCCATTTCTCGCAAGATACTTCCGAAGGTCCGTGAGGCGCTTGGGGTGTCCATGCGCTCATGACTTACCCTGCCCCCGAGCTTTCCCTGATTGTTTTGTTGGAATATTTTGTTCTCGACAATTCATGTGCCTAAAAATGCATTTCGTGCAGTTAAAACTGCTTTTGAGGGTTAATTTTCGAAATTAACCTCATAATACCTAGGGTTTTCATTCGGTCTACACTGGTTTTGTCCTAGACAAATTACCTTCAGGAGACAAAATGATCCCTCCGCGTTTCGAATACCACGCACCCAAAACCGTCGGCGAGGCCGTCGCTTTGCTCGGTCAATTGGGCTCTGATGCCAAGCTGCTGGCCGGTGGCCACAGCCTGCTGCCCATGATGAAGCTGCGTTTTGCGCAGCCCGAACACCTGATCGACATCAACCGCATCCCCGAACTCAAGGGCATCCGCGAGGAAGGCGACACCGTGGTGATTGGCGCAATGACGGTGGAAAACGAGTTGATCAACTCCCCCGTTTTGCAAGCCAAAGTGCCCCTGCTGTGCGAAGCGGCCAAGCTGATCGCTGACCCTCAGGTGCGCAACCGAGGCACCATTGGTGGCGACATCGCCCACGGTGACCCCGGCAACGACCACCCCGCGCTGTCCATCGTGATCGACGCGTCTTTTGTGCTGGAAGGCCCGAACGGTCGCCGCACCGTGGCAGCCGACGGTTTTTTCCTCGGCACCTACATGACGCTGCTCGAAGAAAACGAAGTCATGTGCGAGATCCGCGTGCCCGCATTTGCGGCTGGCACCGGCTACGCCTACGAAAAACTCAAGCGCAAAACCGGTGACTGGGCGACAGCCGGTTGCGCAGTGGTGATCCGCAAGTCGGGTGACCAGGTCAGCCATGTTCGTGTGGCCCTGACCAACGTGGCCCCGGCCGCGCTGCGCGTGGAGGCCGCCGAAGCCGCCTTGCTGCACAAGCCCTTCAACGCCGCCAACGTGCAAGCCGCCGTCGATGCCGCCATCGCTGCCTGCGACCCCGCCGAAGACTTGCGGGGCGACGTTGAATACAAGACCGCGATGGCCGGCGAAATGGTCAAGCGCGCTTTGAACAAAGCCTGGTCGCGCTGCGCCTGAACAACAAGGAGATAGACCCATGTCCAAAAAACTCGTCACTGTATCTGTCAACGGCAAAAAGGAAGAAAAGGCCGTTGAACCGCGCACCCTGCTGATCCACTTTTTGCGCGAAGAACTCAACCTGACTGGCGCCCACATCGGCTGCGAGACCAGCCATTGCGGCGCTTGCACTGTCGACATCGACGGCCAATCCGTCAAGTCCTGCACCCACTTGGCGGTGCAGTGCGATGGCTCCGAAGTCCTCACCGTCGAGGGCCTGGCCAACAAAGGCGTTTTGCACGCGGTGCAAGAAGGCTTTTACAAAGAGCATGGCCTGCAGTGCGGTTTCTGCACACCCGGCATGCTCATGCGCGCCTACCGCTTCTTGCAAGAGAACCCCAATCCGAGCGAAGACGAAATCCGCCACGGCATGGCCGGTAACCTGTGCCGCTGCACGGGTTACCAAAACATCGTCAAAGCCGTCCAGTACGCCGCCAAAAAACTGCAAGAGCCCGTTGCGGCTTGATGCGCACCCCCATTTGATCGGAGACACACATGAACGCACCGGTACAAACCGCTGAAGCCCGCGAACTCGCGCTGGCCGGCATGGGCGCTTCGCGCCTGCGCAAAGAAGACGCCCGTTTCATCCAAGGCAAGGGCAACTATGTCGATGACATCAAAATGCCCGGCATGCTGCACATGGACATCGTGCGCAGCCCGATTGCCCACGGCCGCATCGTCAAGATCAACAAAGAAGCTGCGCTCGCCATCCCCGGCGTGCACGCCGTCTTGACCGCTGATGATTTGAAGCCGCTCAAGTTGCACTGGATGCCGACCTTGGCCGGTGACGTGGCCGCGGTTCTGGCCGACGAGAAGGTCCACTTCCAGATGCAAGAAGTGGCCATAGTCATCGCAGACGACCGCTACATTGCCGCTGACGCGGTTGAGGCCGTCGAGATCGAGTACGAAGAATTGCCCGTGGTGCTCGACCCTTATGCTGCCCTGCAGCCTGGCGCGCCAGTGATCCGCGAAGACCTGGCCGGCAAGACCGAAGGCGCCCACGGCAAGCGCGACCACCACAACCACATCTTCACCTGGGATGCGGGCGACAAGTCGGCTGCCGATGCCGCCTTTGACAAAGCCGAAGTGACCGTGTCGCAGCACATGTACTACCCCCGCGTGCACCCCTGCCCGCTGGAGACCTGCGGCTGCGTGGCCAGCTTTGACCCCATCAAAGGCGACCTGACCACCTTCATCACCTCGCAAGCCCCTCACGTGGTGCGTACCGTGGTGTCCATGCTGTCGGGCATTCCTGAATCCAAGGTGCGCATCGTCAGCCCCGACATCGGTGGCGGCTTTGGCAACAAGGTCGGCATCTACCCCGGTTATGTGTGCGCCATCGTCGCGTCCATCGTGTTGGGTCGCCCCGTCAAGTGGGTCGAAGACCGCATCGAAAACATCTCGTCCACCGCCTTCGCCCGTGATTACCACATGGACGGCGAACTGGCGGCGACTGCCGACGGCAAGATCACCGGCCTGCGTGTGAACGTGGTGGCCGACCACGGCGCGTTTGATGCCTGCGCCGATCCGACCAAGTTCCCTGCCGGCATGTTCCACATCGTCTCAGGCTCTTACGACATTCCGGCGGCGCACGCCAGCGTCAAAGGTGTCTACACCAACAAGGCCCCAGGTGGCGTGGCGTACCGCTGCTCCTTCCGCGTGACCGAAGCGGTGTATTTGATTGAGCGGATGGTCGATGTGCTGGCGCAAAAGCTGGGCATGGACAAGGCCGAAATCCGCGCCAAGAACTTCGTCAAGAAGGAACAGTTCCCCTACACCAGCGCCTTCGGTTTTGAGTACGACTCGGGCGACTACCAGACCGCCTTGGACAAAGTGCTGGAGGCCGTGGACTACAAAGGCCTGCGTGCCGAGCAAGCGGCCAAACGTGCCGACCCCAACAGCCCCACACTCATGGGCATCGGCTTGGTGACTTTCACCGAAGTGGTCGGTGCCGGTCCTTCCAAGATGTGCGACATCTTGGGTGTGGGCATGTTCGACTCCTGCGAAATCCGCATCCACCCCACTGGCAGCGCCATCGCCCGCATGGGCACGATCACGCAAGGTCAGGGTCACCAGACCACCTACGCGCAGATCATCGCCACCGAGCTGGGCATTCCGTCTGAAGTGATTCAGGTGGAAGAGGGCGACACCAGCACCGCGCCTTACGGCTTGGGGACTTACGGCTCGCGCTCCACACCCGTGGCCGGTGCCGCCATCGCTTTGGCGGCTCGCAAGATCCACGCGAAGGCCCGCAAGATCGCGGCCCACATGCTTGAAGTCAACGAAAACGACCTCGACTGGGAAGTCGACCGCTTCAAGGTCAAGGGCGACGACAGCAAGTACAAAACCATGGCCGACGTGGCTTGGCAGGCCTACCATCAACCACCAGACGGCTTGGAGCCAGGTTTGGAAGCGGTGCACTACTACGACCCACCCAACTTCACCTTCCCCTTCGGCATTTACCTGTGCGTGGTGGACATCGACCGCGCCACGGGCGAGACCAAAATCCGCCGCTTTTATGCCTTGGACGACTGCGGCACTCGCATCAACCCGATGATCATCGACGGCCAAATCCACGGCGGTTTGACCGAAGGTTTTGCCGTGGCCATGGGTCAGCAAATGCCGTTTGACGCGCAGGGCAACCTGCTGGGCAACACCTTGATGGACTACTTCTTGCCCACCTTCGTGGAAACCCCGCATTGGGAAACCGACCACACCGTGACGCCTTCGCCCCACCATCCGCTGGGTGCCAAGGGCGTGGCCGAATCGCCCCACGTGGGCTCGATCCCGACCTTCACCTCGGCCATGGTCGACGCGTTCTCGCACCTGGGTGTCACACACCTGGACATGCCACACAACGCTTTCCGCACCTGGAAAGCGCTGCGCGAGCATGGCGCTGCTTTGTAAATCAGGAGCCTTCATGGAAGTCAAACTCGACAAACAATACCCACTCGATGTGGACGCAGCACGGGCCTGGGCCCTGCTGACCGACCTCAAGGCCACGGCCAACTGCATGCCCGGTGCCGAAATCACCGAACAGCTGTCAGACACCTCTTTCAAAGGCGGTGTCAAAGTCAAGGTGGGGCCCGCCGTGGCCCAGTTCGGCGGCACGGTGGACGTGCTCGAAGCGGTGGCCGCAGAGCGCAAGATGGTCTTGCGTGGCAAAGGCGCTGACAAGGGTGGCTCGTCCGCGTCGATGGACCTGACCGCGATCATTACCCCCGATCCGGCCAATCCAGCGCACTGCGTTCTGAACGGCCAGGCCGCTGTGATCGTCAATGGCAAGTTCGCGCAGTTCGGCGGGCGCATGATGGTGCAGGTCTCCGACATGTTGTTGGCGCAGTTTGTCGAAAATTTCCGGCAAACCGCTTTGACCTTGCCTGCGGTCGACGGCTCGACCGCAAGTGGCGTGACTGGCTCGGACAGCGTGCCTGCCTCTGCGCCAGTTGCGCCTGTGGTGGCTCGTGAGATCAATGGCTTGGCCATCTTTTGGGCGCTGCTCAAGGGCTGGTTCAGTGGCTTGTTGGGCAAACGGGCTTGAGCAGATGACAGCCCCTGACCTGAGCGCCAGCCCCGCCAACCAAGAGCGGGTGCTGCGCGAGCGGCTGCAGCGCTCAGGTTATTTGATCGACCCTGACCTGGCCACCACCGTGTGGCTGGCGTCAGCCTTGCAGCGCCCCTTGTTGATCGAGGGCGACGCTGGTGTGGGCAAAACCGCTTTGGCCACTGCATTGGCCCAGTCCCAAAACGCCCCCTTGGTGCGTCTGCAATGCTTTGAGGGCTTGGACCTCGCGCAAGCCGCCTACGAGTGGAATTACGGCCGACAATTGATGTCGATACGCTTGGGTGAATCCGATAATTCCGGCTCGGAAAAGGTGCGCGAGTCGGATGTGTTCAGCCGTGAATTTTTGCTCGAGCGCCCCTTGCTGCGCGCTATCAGCCAAACAGGCCCTTGTGTGCTGTTGATCGACGAGATCGACCGCGCGGACGAGGCCTTTGAGGCCTTTTTGCTCGAAGTGCTGGCCGACTACCAGATCACCGTTCCCGAGATCGGCACGATCCGCGCTACGCATATTCCACAAGTCATTTTGACCAGCAACGGCACACGCGAATTGTCGGATGCGCTGCGCCGCCGCTGCCTTTACCACTACCTTGATTACCCGACGCTCTCGCGAGAGATCGCCATCGTCAAAACCGCCATGCCCGAGGCCGATACGCGCCTTGTGGAGGATGCGGTGCAGTTTGTACAGCGACTGCGCAAAGAGGACTTGGCCAAGATCCCCGGCATTGCTGAGACCTTGGACTGGGTGTGTGCGCTGTTCCAATTGGGGCACCACAGCTTGCCCGAAGACATGTCGACTGTGCTTGGCACCCTGGGCTGCTTGCTCAAGACCCGCGAAGACCGTTTTGTGATGGGCTCAGATCGCTTGCGCCAACTGGTCGAAGGGCGCCGCACCGTGGGTGTGGCCGAAAACAGCGCCGAGCAGGCCAAGGCGGCACCATGAACGCTCTGCCCGCCGCAGCGCCCTCTGAGCGTTTGGCGGGATTCGCCGCATTGCTGCGCGATCACGGCTTGACGGTGGGTGTGGCCGAGCAACAGGCCATGCTGCAAGCTGCCTTGTACTTTGGTCCAGTGAGAGAACAGGCTTTGCAAGCCGCTTGGCGTGCCTTGGCGTGTCACAGCCAACGCGAATGGCAGCTTTGGCCTGATGTGTATGAACGTTTTTGGCACCCTGAAAAATTGCGCGGTGGTGTCAAAGTCAGTGGTCAGACCCGGCCCAGCCGCAACCTGCGCCAAAGCGTGCAGGACTTGCACGAAAAAATGGACGCAGCCAGTCAGCCCGGCAACCAAAAGTCAGCGCCGCAGACCGCAGGCGATATGCCTTCGGGTTCACAAGACGCACAAGACACCGGCACGCCCCGCGCCCAAGGCGGCGCCAGCCGCACCGAAGCCTTGCACCAGCGGGAAGGGCAGATGTGGATGCCGCAAGAGCTGAGCGCTTTGCAACAACTCGCTCGCCAGATCACTGCCAAACTGCAGCCCCACCCCACCCGCCGATGGCGCGTGGCCCCGCTTGGGCAACGCCTCGATTTGCGCCAGACCCTGCGCCGCAGCGTTGCCTGGGGCGGCGAATTGCTGCAACCGGCTTGGAAAGTCAAACGCGTGGAGCCGCCGCGCCTGTTCATTTTGGCCGATGTGAGCCGCTCGATGGAATCGCACGCTGCACTGTTTTTGCGCGTGGCCCGCGCTTTTGCGCTCGAAGCCGACGCCCGCGTCTTTGTCTTCCACACCCGACTGGCCGAAGTCACGCCCTACATGCACCGCGACACCCCTGCCATTCAGGAAAAGGTCAACGCCGTGACGGCAGGCTTTGGCGGTGGCACTCGCATCGCTGCCAGCATGCAGGAATTTGCGCGCCAGCATGCCCGTGCTCAGCTCAACCGGGGCGCCCGCGTGTGGGTGTTCTCGGATGGCTTTGACACCGATGGGCCGGAACTGTTGGCCGACGCATTGCAGGAAGTGCGCGCACGCGGTGCCCGTATCACCTGGTTTCACCCCACGCGCCAAGTGCCTGCTGCAGGTGCTTTGCAGCGGGCCCGCAGTCGCATCGAACGCTTTGTGCCTTTGGCCAGCTTGGCCGATCTGGCCACCGCTCGCCACGTGCTGCACTGACACACTCTCAAGGAGACCCCATGAACCGCTACGAATGGATCACCCAAGCCGCCCGCTTGCAAAACGCCGAGCAGCCTTTTGCGCTGGTCACGGTGCTCAGCGCCCAAGCGCCCACCTCGGGCAAGGCGGGCGACAAAGCGGTCGTCACACCCGATGGCCAGTTCCACGGCTGGATCGGCGGTGGCTGCGCTCAGCCTGCGGTCATCAAAACCGTGCGCCGTGCGCTGCTCGATGGCCAGCCCCGCAAGATCCGAATCGCCCCATCGGACGAAAGTGCCGAGCGCGAGCTGGGCGATGTGCTCGAATTTGGCATGGCCTGCCACTCCGGCGGTACGCTGGAATTGTTCATCGACCCCATCTTGCCCAGCGCCACCTTGACGGTTGTTGGAGACTCCCCTGTGGCCCGTGCGCTGGTGGGACTGGCCCCGCGCGTGGGCTTGCGTGTGGCGGTGGTGGCGCATGGTGCGCAGGCGGAAGACTTTCCGGATGCCGACACGGTCTTGGGCTCAGATGAGGTGAGCGTTGTCAATGCGCAGCTGGCCTCGACCCCCTTTGTGGTGGTGGCCACGCAAGGCCGCCGCGACCTGCAAGGCCTCAAAGCCGCCTTGGCTTTGCAGCCGCAAGGCCTGTGGTTTGTGGCCAGCGCCCGAAAAGCGGGTGTCTTGCTCGAGTCCCTGGTGGCCAGTGGCGAAGACCCAGCGGCCGTGGCCCGCATCGTGGCGCCTGCCGGCGTTTTGATGGGGGCCCAAACGCCTGAAGAGATCGCCTTGTCCGTGCTCACCTCGGTGGTGGCGGCACGGCGTGGGCGCGACCCCCAAGCCAGTTCAGAGTCCAGACCCGCTGCGCTTGCCCCCATTGGCAGGCCAGTTCAGGCCAGCAGTTGCTGTGGTGGCGCCCCCAAAGCGTCGGCCCTGAGTGAGCCAAGCACCCTCCCGACTCGGACAGCCGAGCCGCTGGTGGAGGTGGCTGCTGTGGCCGCATCGGTCAAATCTTCTTGCTGCGGAGGCTGAATATGGGTTGCATTCTCAAAGGGGGTGGCGGTTTGTACAGCCGCGTGGCGGTGGGCGCGGTGCTGTTGGCGGCGGGCTCGGGCTCGCGCATGGGGCACCGCCCCAAAAGCCTGCTGGAGCTGGGCGGTGTGCCGCTCATCCGACGCCAACTGATCGCCCTGTCGGGCGCTGGCGTGGACGAGGTGGTGGTGGTGCTGGGTCACTATGCCGAGCGCATCGAGGCGGCGGTCAAGGAGTTTCCCGTCACCCTGGTGCGCAACCCCGACCCGGATGCTGGACAAGTCTCATCTCTGCGCTGGGGCCTGCAAGCCCTGTCTCCCAAACTGGACGCGGTATTAGTGGCTTTGGCCGACCAACCCCTCATCAACTCGCAAGACATCAACGACCTGATCGGGGCCTACAAAAAACGACCCACGGGCACCCAGGTGGTGCAGCCCACGGTCGATGGTTTGCCCGGCAACCCGGTCATGTTCAGCACCGAAGTGCGCGAGCAAATTTTGGCGGGCGATGCAAATGTGGGCTGCCGCCAATGGCAGTCGGCCAACCCCGAGCAAGTGCACCCCTGGGCCACCAGCAACAAGCGCTACCGCACCGATGTGGACACGCTGGACGACATCGATGCCTTGGCTGCAAGCACAGGTCACCGACTGAAGTGGCCTGCCGACTTGCTGGTCATCGCCTGATCTTGGCCTACTGCCCATGATCCAACCCGACCCGTTGCACACCTTGTGGCACACCCCCTTGGGCCTGCACCGCTTTGCGCAGGCCGATGCGGTCAATGAGGTGTTGGTGCGTGTATTTGGCGCCATGCGTGCCACCGATGCTGCGACAGCCGAAGGGCCGAAGGCGTTTTATGCCAGCCGCGACGATTTGTTGCAACGCATCCGTGTGCCCGAGTGGGAGCAGTTGGTGCGCTTCATCGTGGACAGCGTTCGGCAAACCGTGGTGCTGGCCAACCAGGGCGCTTGGCCCGAAGGCAAGCCGGGCTTTCAAATCGCGCTGCGGGGTATCTGGTTTCAAGTGTCTAACCAAGGCAGTCACCACGATGTGCACACCCATGGCAATTGTTCTTGGTCGGGGGTGTATTGCCTGCAAGTCGATGCGCCAGCGCAGCGCAGCGCGCACTCGGTGCTGGGTGCAGCCAATGGAGTGACGCGGTTTTACGGCCCGCACTTCAACCGCTTGGGCGGCGCTGCCATGGACTTTGGCAACGCCTATTTGCAAAACGCCCACCTCGACATCGAACCGCTGCCAGGTCAGTTGGTGGTCTTTCCCTCGTGGCTGGCGCACCAAGCCATGCCCTACCAAGGCAGCGCCGACCGGGTGATCGTGTCCTTCAATGTGAGCGTACACGCTGCGGGTGGCTCTGATCAATTGCATGGTTATGCCCATGTCTGACAAGACCCGCCAATCAAACACCGCCACCAACACTTGGGCCCATGCGGGAGAAGTGGCGCAATGGACGCTGCAGTTGCTGGGTTGGCTCTGGCTGGGTGAACAAGGCATGCGCCAAGGCTGGGCAATGGCCAGTGGGGTGCTGGCCGTGGCCTTGTGGTGGGCGGTGCGCATTTTGCTGCGTGGCAGTGCTTGGGCTTTGCGAGCCAAGCCTAGGGCGGTGGCTTGGCTGGGTCTTCTGAGTGCTTGTGTGGTGGGCTTGCCTGAGCTGCTGGTGCCCTTCGGTGCTGCCCATGTGGGTTTGCTGGCCGTGGCCCTGCTGTGGGGCGCATGGAGCGCCTTGGTCGAAACGCGCAGCCAAGTCAGCACATTCGAATTGGGCCCCGTGGCTTGGCACCCGGTGCTGGCGGGCGGCTTGGTGGTCTGGGCCTGGCGCATGCCCGAGGCCGAGTTCAGCACTTTGAGCGTGGCGTTTTTGCTGGGTGCTTGTGCGCTGGTGTTGCACATGGCACAGCCGAGTGAGGTGGTGCGTGATTGTCGTGGTCCCCGTATTCGATGGGTCAGCGCGCTCGCACCTTCTGCCATGGGCCTGATGATGGGCACGCTTTGGCTGGGCAATGCTTGGTGTGTTGGGCTGGGCTGGCGCACCGACCAAAGGGTCTTGGCCCACTTGGCTTTGATGGCGGGCTTGCCTGCTTTGGTGGCGCTATTTTTGAGCTGGGTTGCACAGGCGGCGCAGGTGAAACCTGGCGCAGACCATTTCCCCCGCTTGGCAGAGGGTGAACAGCGCCTGCACGTCAGTTTGATGCTGCTGGCTATGGGGGCGCTGATGCTGTTGGGGCAAAGTGCTTGGCAGGGTGTGCTGGCCATGCTTTTGCCCTCGTTGGCCTGGGCCTTGCATTGCGGTCGGCCTCGGCTGGGCATGGTCTTTTCAAAGACGCTTTCACCTGTCTGGTCGCGGTGCACTGCGTTGGTTCTGGGGCCATGCTTGCTGGTCTGTGTGGGCATGGTCAGCATGGTTCAAGGCCCTGCCGCCTTGCAAGCGGCTATGGCCGTGTTGGGGGGGCTGGCGGGCGCGCAAGCGCTTGCACTGTGGTGGCGTCAGGCTGTCCCCCAACCCGGTTGGTCCAATCCCTGAATTATTTGACATGGCCGTGCGGCTGTGGGGCCGCCCCCTGAACGGAGACAAAGACATGAACAGCATTGACATCGATGTGATCCGCACTGCCCTCGACTGGCAAAGCCGGGGGCACCGCGTGGTGATGGGCACCGTCGTGCGCACTTGGGGCTCGGCCCCAAGGCCGCCAGGCTCGCTCATGGTTATCCGGGGTGATGGCCAGGTGGCGGGTTCGGTGTCCGGAGGCTGCATCGAAGACGACTTGATCCGCCGTGTGGCCGCTGGCGAGCTGGCGATGCGCTTGCCCGAGACCACCACCTACGGCCAGACCGCTGAAGAGGTGCGCCGTTTTGGTTTGCCATGCGGTGGCTCAGTGCAGGTGGTGCTCGAGCCCTTGTCGCCACAGTCCCAGTTGCGTGAATTGCTAGTACTGATCGAGCAACACCAGCGGGTAGAGCGACGCTTGGACATGGCCACGGGTTGGGTGCGCATGAACGCCTCCGCCGAGGGCGATAAGTTGCAATTTGACGGCCAAGCGTTGACCACTGTGCACGGGCCGCGGCTGCGCCTGCTCATCATCGGCGGCGGCCAGTTGTCGCGGTATTTGGCGGCCATGGCGGTGATGTTGGATTACCAAGTCACCGTGTGCGAACCCCGGATCGAATACCACGAAGGCTGGGACGCCATGAACGGCGTGACCCTGTGCGACCAGATGCCCGACGACTTGGTGCTGGCCATGCGACTGGACCACAACAGTGCGGTGGTGGCCGTCACGCACGACCCCAAGCTCGACGACCTGGCTTTGATGGAGGCGCTGCGAACCCCCGCGTTTTATGTGGGTGCATTGGGCTCGCGCCACAACAATGCACAAAGGCGTAAGCGGCTGCTGGAGTTTGATGTGTCTGAGGCCGAGGCGAACCAGTTGCGTGGCCCGGTGGGCTTGAACTTGGGTGCGCTCACCCCCCCCGAAATTGCCATGAGTATCGTCGCCGAGATGACCGCCATGCGCCGTGGCGTGGACTTGAGCCAAGCACTCAGCCGCTGGGACAGCTCCCAAACGTTGTGCAGCTTGGCTTGATGGTGCAGTCCTGATCGGCCTGCACTGCGTCCATCACATATAGGGGCGCGCCCAAGCCAAGCCCCGCGAGGTGCCGCCGGGCGTGCTGTCGGCGGGGTTGTATTCGCAGCCGATCCAGCCGTCCCAGCCGCAGCTTTGAGACACCTGGTCGATGAGCTGGAACAGGTGGTCCCAGTTCAACTCGCCGGTGCCCGGCTCGTGGCGGTTGGGCACCTCGGCGATCTGGAAATGCCCCACGCGCCCGGTGGGCAGATACTGCGCGATCTTGGTGCTCAAGTCGCCTTCGACGATCTGGCAGTGGAACAAGTCCATTTGTACTTTCACGTTGGGGGCGTCCACCGCTTGCACAATGGCGTGTGCTCGGTCTTGCCGGTTGAGGTGAAAGCCCGGCACGCTGCGTTTGTTGATCGGCTCGATCAGCACGTCGCGCCCAGCCTTGGCCGCTTGCGTGGCGGCCCACTTCAAATTACTCACCAGTGTGCGGTCGGCCTCTTGGGTGCTGGCGTGCTGGGCGCGCAAGCCCACCATGGCGTGCACTCGCGGGCAGTCCAAGGCGTCAGCGTAGTGCAGCGCGTGAACAAAGCCCGCGCGAAACTCGGCCTCGCGCCCCGGTACGCTGGCCGTGCCCCGGTCGCCCAAGGCCCAGGCGGCATTGAAGCCCTCACTGTTTTGGCCTCCGGGCGGGGTGTTGAACAACACTTGTTGCAAGCCATTGGCCTTCAGGCGGGCGGCCAACTCGGCGGCGGGATAGGCGTAGGGCAGCAAGTACTCCACGGCCTTGAAGCCATCTTTGGCCGCCGCTTCAAAGCGGTCCAAGAATGGCAGGTCGGCATACATCATGGTCAAGTTGGCGGCAAAACGGGGCATGGGGAGCTTTCAAAAAAGATGGGCGGTTGGGGGTGGACTGGCCAGGGCGTCAACCCAGACCATCGCGCACGGGGTGCGGCTCCCACCCAAGAGGGGGTGTTCACCAGCGTGCGCCAAAGGTCTGGCGCAGTTCATCCAGATCGGTGGCGCGCAGCGGTGGGGTGTGGGCTTGCAGCAGCGTGAGCCGCGCGGTCTCTTCGAGTTCTTCCAGCGTGGCCATGGCCGCCGCAGGCGTGTCGTGCCACACATTGGGCCCCAGGCGCGGCAGCATCACGGCGCGGATCGGTGTGCCTTGCGCAGCGTAGGCACGGATCAAGGCGGCCACTTCTTTGGCGGCATCGGGGCTGCCGGGGCGGTGGTAGCGCACCAAAGGCACGTGGCCCACCTTCATCACAAAGTAGGGCGTGATGGGTGGCAGCAACTCGGGGCCTTGCGCGTTCAGGCTCAGCGCCACGCAATGCGTGCTGTGGGTGTGGATCACGCAGCGCGTGTCGGCATC
>JAHECM010000269.1 GCA_024641725.1 Limnohabitans sp.
GTCGCCCGTGCGGCCCGCCTTGTGTTTGACCGACGCGATGCGCGATTGCTTTTGCGCCGCATCGCCCACCACCAGCGGGTTGCCCGGCTGCCACTGCAAACGGCCACCGGCCCACATGCGCCGGGGCAGCGGCACGGGCGGTAAAAAGCCACCGCGCAAGGGGTGGCCGTCGGGGCCGATTTGGCTTTGCGGAGCCTGCGGCAAAAAGTACAGCCAGTGCCACAGCGGCGGCACTTCGCTGCCCACGCTTTGTGAGGGGTCGTCACGGTCCAGCAGTGCGCTTTGTCCGCGCAAAGGGGCCGCGCCGATCTCGTCGCTCAGCGTTTCTCTGCGGCCTTCCCAGCTGCGCAAATGCGCGACCTGGTCAGCATCAAGGGAGGGTGTGGTGTTCATGGTTTGGTCTTCGCCCAATTGGGCGTGGAATTTTTCTGTGCAGGGTGAAGTTGTGCTGTGTGTTTACAAAGTTTCGAAGGTGCCAAGAATGGCCGTGGACTGGCTCGACAGCGTGCCGCCGTTGCCGTGGGCCAGTGCGGTTTTCACGCCCGCGACCTGGCGCTCGCCGCCTTGGCCGCGCAACTGGCGCACGGCCTCGATCACGGTGAAGATGCCGTACATGCCCGGGTGCGTGCACGACAAGCCGCCGCCGTTGGTGTTGACCGCCAAGCGACCACCGGGGGCGATGGCACCGCCTTCGACAAACGCACCGCCTTCGCCTTTTTTGCAAAAGCCCAAGTCTTCTAAAAACAGCAAGGTGTTGATGGTGAAAGCGTCGTACAGCTGCACCACGCCCATGTCGGCAGGCGTGAGGCCGGCCATGGCAAAGGCTTCGCGCCCGGACTGGCTGGCGGCGGTCACCGTCAGGTCGTGCATGGACGAGACCTGGCGGTTCCAGTTGGCGGTGGCGTTGCCCAGCACGTACACCGGTTGTTGCGGCAAGTCACGCGCACGGTCAGCGCGCACTAGCACAAAGGCCCCACCGCCGTCGGTGACCAGGCAGCAGTCGCGCACCGACAAGGGGTCTGAGACCATGCGGGCTTGCAGCACGTCGTCAATGGTCAGCGCATCGCGCATGAAGGCTTCGGGGTTGCGCTGCGCCCAAGCGCGGGCGGCCACAGCCACCTCGGCCAACTGGCGGCGGGTGGTGCCAAACTCGTGCATGTGCCTGCGCGTGGCCAGCGCATAGGCGCTCAGCGGCTGCATGGGCGCATAGGGCGCTTCGTAGGGTTGGGGGTCCATGGCGCGGCGCGCTTGTGCAATTTCGGCGCGGCCAAAAGTGGACGTGCGCTGGGTGCTGCCGTAGCAGACCAGCACCGCGTTGCACTGGCCCGACTGCAGCGCCATCATGGCGGGCAGCAAGTGCGCCACAAAGCTGGAGCCGCCCAGCATGGTGCCGTTGATGTAACGCGGGTTGATGCCCAGATACTCGGTCACGGGCATGGGCCACATGGTGGACAGCACGCTGGCGGTGCACAGGCCATCAATGTCGCTCATCTTCAAGCCCGCATCGGCCACCGCCGCGCGGGCGGCGTGGGCCAGCACTTCCATTTCAGAAAAGCCGGTGGCCTCGCCACAACCGAAGGTGGCCACACCCGCGATGGCGGCACTGCCACGCAGGGCTTGGAGGCCACTGGAGGTGTGCACCGCAGGGGCCGCAGCGGGGCCTTGGCTCACGGGCACCGGCTTGGCCTGGCTGGCCTGGCTGGCTGGGGTGTCCAGCGGGTCGAACACCACCACGCCTTGGCCTTTTTCGGACATCACGCGGGCCTGCACACGCTGGCCCACCTGCACCGCGTCGGCGGGCTGGACTTCGACCCGGCTCATCAGGCGCACGCCTTCGTCCAGGTCGATCAGGCAGACGTTGTAGTCGCCCCCTGCCTCGGGCTTGCGGCGCACCGTGGTGACCGAGTACACCGTGCCCAAGCCGCTGGGCGCGACCAGTGCGAGACCGTCCGCACCGCAATGCGGGCAGACCTCGCGCGGAAAATACACATGCCGGGCGCAAGCGCCGCAGCGTTGAATCGTGAACTGGCCTGCGTCCAGTTCGGCTTGGTGACGGGCTTGCACGCCCTGGTGTTTGGCAGTGGCGGGGGTGTTCATGTCGGCGTCTCTCACAGAGGGTCCCAGCTGAAGACGTCACCCGAACGCTCCAGGTCAAAAAAACTGGCCTTGAGCGCGGGCATGGCCTGGTCGAGCACGGTTTGCGGCGTCCAGCCCTCGCTGCGGTGCACCGAGCGGATGGGGCGCGGCTGGCTCATCAAAAAAATCTCGTTGTTGCGCACGGCAAACACTTGCGCGTTGACATGGGCCGAGCTGTCGCTGGCCAGCGCCACGGCCAGTGGCGCGATCTTGGCGGGCGTCATCTGCTTGATGCGCTCGACGCGGGCCTGCTCTTCGGGCGTGTCGGTCGGGATCGAGCCGATCATGCGGCTCCAGGCAAAAGGCGAGATGCAGTTAGAGCGCACATTGAACTTGTTCATGTCCAGCGCGATCGACTTGGACAGCGCCGTCACCCCCAGCTTGGCCGCCGAGTAGTTGGCTTGGCCAAAGTTGCCCACCAAGCCGGAGGTGGAGGTCATGTGGATGTAGTTGCCGCTTTCCTGCTCCTTGAAGTGCGGGGCCGCAGCGCGGCTGACGTAGAAGCCGCCGTACAGGTGCACTTTGAGCACCGCGTCCCATTCGTCCGCGCTCATTTTGTGGAAAAAGCGGTCACGCAAAATGCCCGCGTTGTTGACCACCACGTCGATGCGGCCAAAGCTGTCGAGCGCGGTCTGGACGATGCGCGCGGCCCCTGCCGCGTCCGACACGCTGTCGGTGTTGGCCGCCGCTTGCCCGCCCAGGGCTTTGATTTCGTTGACCAC
>JAHECM010000279.1 GCA_024641725.1 Limnohabitans sp.
GCTCATGCCGCCCACCCAGCCATTGAACAAATACAGCAGCGCGACGCCCGCGCCAATGCACAAGCCGCCCAGCAGGTAGTGCTGCCAGCCCAGAGGAAAGAGGGTGTTGATGAGGGTCATGGGATTTGATTATCGGGGGGGGCTTGTTCCGTTGTTCGAGCCAGTTGCTGATTCAGTCAGACCATGCCTTGGTGCCGCAGCAGCGCGTCCAAGCTGGGCTCGCGGCCTCTGAAAGCCTTGAACGACGCCAGGGCGGGTCGGCTGCCGCCGGCTTCCAAAATGGCTTGGCGGTAACGGCGTCCAGTCTCTGGGTTGGGCGTGCCGTCGGCTGCGGCGGTTTCTTCAAACGCGGCGTAGGCGTCGGCGCTCAGCACTTCGGCCCACTTGTAGCTGTAATAGCCCGCCGCGTAACCGCCTGCAAAGACGTGGCTGAAGGTGTGGGCCATGCGGTTGAAGCTGGGCGGCTGCAGCACGGCGACTTCTTGGCGGACCTGCATGAGCAGTGGCATGAAGTCATCGGCCGGGTCGTGTTCGGCATGCAAGCGCATGTCAAACAAGGCAAATTCGATCTGGCGCAGGGTTTGCAGGCCGCTTTGGAAGTTTTTGGCGGCCAGCATTTTGTCAAACAGCTCGCGCGGCAGCGGCTCGCCAGTGTCCACATGGGCGGTCATGTGGCTGAGCACCGACCATTCCCAGCAAAAGTTTTCCATGAACTGGCTGGGCAGCTCCACGGCGTCCCACTCCACGCCACTGATGCCTGAGACATCGCGCTCGTTCACCTGGGTGAGCAAGTGGTGCAGGCCGTGACCGAATTCATGAAAGAGGGTGGTCACGTCGTCGTGTGTGAGCAGTGGGGGCTTGCCATTGACGCCTTCGGCAAAGTTGCACACCAGTTGCGCCACCGGGGTTTGCAGTGTGCCGGTGTCGGGTCGCATCCAGCGGCCACGCACATCGTCCATCCAAGCACCACCGCGTTTGCCGCTGCGGGCGGGTTGGTCCAGGTAGAACTGGCCGACCAGCTGGCCACCGCGCTCGATGCGGTAGAACGCCACCGCCGGGTGCCAAACGTGGGCGTCGTCTTCTCGAATGCTGACTTCAAACAAGCTTTCGATGATCTTGAACAGGCCCGCCAGCACCTTGGGGGCCGTGAAGTACTGTTTGACTTCTTGCTCGCTGAAGCTGTAGCGCGCTTCCTTGAGCTTTTCGCTCAGGTAGGCCACGTCCCAAGCGTTCAGTTCGCCGCTCAGGCCCAATTCTTGGTGTGCGAATTCGCGCAGGTCGGCCAAATCTTTGAGCGCAAAGGGGCGCGCTTTGGCAGCCAGGTCGCGCAAAAAGGCGATGACTTTCTCGGGCGATTCGGCCATTTTGGGCACCACCGAGACTTGCGCGAAGTTGCCATAGCCCAGCAACCGGGCTTCTTCTTGGCGCAAGGCCAAGATTTCGCGCATGAGCGGGGTGTTGTCGAATTGGGCGGCGTCGCCGGTGGCCTGGTCGGAGGCGCGGGTCACATGCGCTGTGTAAAGGCGCTCGCGCAGCGTGCTGCTGTGGGCAAACTGCATCACGGGCAAATAACAGGGCATTTTGAGCGTGAGCTTGGCCAAGCCCGCTTTGCCGTCTTGTGTGGCCGCTGTTTGGGCCGTTTGCACCACGTCAGCGGGCACGCCTGCCAGTTCGCTGACTGGCACATACAGGGCAAAGCTGTCGGTCGCGTCCAGGGTGTTTTCGCTGAACTTTTGCGTCACCTCGGCCTGCCGCTCTTGGATGGCGGCGTAGCGTTGTTTGGCCTCGCCTTGCAGCTCGGCCCCGCCCAGTACAAAGTTGCGCAAGGCGTTGCGATGCGCTTGCTGCTGTTCGGGGTTCAGGCTGGCGGCGTCAATGGACTTGTACTTGGCGTAGAGCTTGTCGTCGCTGCCCAGGCGTGTCCAGAATTCGGTCACGCGGGGCAGGGCGGCGTTGTAGGCCGCGCGCAGCTCGGGCGTGTCGGCCACGCTGTTGAGGTGGCTGACCGCGCCCCAAGCGCAGCCCAGTTTTTCGGTGGCCACGTCCAGGCTTGCGGCTATGGCCGACCACTGCGCAGGAAAGTCGCTGGCCGTGACGGTGCTCAGGGCCTGCTCGGCCTGGGCCAGCAAAACGTCCATGGCCGGGGCAACGTGCTCCGGTGCAATGCGGTCAAACAGGGGCAGGCCGGTGGTGTCGAGCAAAGGGTTGTTCATGGTGGCTTAAATGGTGGTGCGTTCTGCGGCTTCAAGGGTGTTGACCAGCAGCATGGTGATGGTCATGGGGCCCACGCCGCCGGGCACCGGGGTGATGTAGCCGGCGACTTCTTTCACGCCATCAAAGTCCACATCACCGCAGAGCTTGCCTTCGTCGTTGCGGTTCATGCCCACGTCCAGCACCACCGCGCCGGGCTTGACCATGTCGGCGGTCAGCACATTGCGCTTGCCCACGGCAGCCACGATCACGTCGGCTTGCAGGGTGAGGGCTTTGAGGTTGTGTGTGCGCGAGTGGGCCACGGTGACGGTGGCGTCTTTTTGCAAGAGCATCAGCGCCATGGGCTTGCCCACAATGTTGCTGCGGCCAATCACCACGGCGTGTTTGCCGCGCAGCTCGAAGCCAATGCTTTCGAGCATCTTCATGCAGCCATAAGGCGTGCAGGGCCAAAAACCGGACATGCCGGTCATCAATGCACCGGCGCTGGCGATGTGAAAACCGTCCACATCTTTGGCGGGGCTGATGGCTTCAATCACCTTTTGCGCGTCGATGTGGGCGGGCAAGGGCAGTTGCACCAAGATGCCGTGGATGGCGGGGTCGTTGTTGAGCGCTTCCACGCGGGCCAGCA
>JAHECM010000154.1 GCA_024641725.1 Limnohabitans sp.
TGTTTGTCGGTGACGGCATGGGCATGACCACCCTGACCGCTGCCCGCATTTATGCGGTCGGCGAAGACGGTGAGCTGACCCTGGACACTTTGCCGGAAACGGCCTTTGTCAAAACCTTCTCCAACGACGCTCAGGTGACCGATTCCGCGCCGTCCATGGCCGCTTACATGACCGGAGTGAAGATGAACAACGAAGTGTTGTCCATGTCCTCCGACACCAAGGCCATTGCGCCCGGCAAAGACGCCACCACGGGGGTGTCCAACACCGTCAACAACTGCGTGAGCAGCAATGGCACGTCGGTGCCCACCTTGCTGGAAATGGCCATCGCCAACAACTTCGCCACGGGTGTGGTGACCACCGCACGACTGACGCACGCCACCCCAGCGGCCACTTACGCGCACATTTGCCACCGCAATGCAGAGTACGACATCTCTCGCCAAGCCGTGCCAGGCGGTGCCGGCTTCAACCCAGCGTTGGGCAGTGGCATTGACGTGCTCATGGGCGGCATCAGCCAGTACTGGGTGCCGTTCAACGCCAGCGGCAGCGCGGTCCAAAAAGTCGGCCGCCCGGACGGCCGCGACTTGGTGGCCGAGATGAAGGCCAAGGGCTACACCTTCGTGTCCGACAAAACCACTTTCGACGCAGCGCCGACCACAGCGGGCAGCAAAATCTTGGGCCTGTTTGACCAAGCCTTTACCGAAGGCCACATGTCTTATGACTTGGACCGTGACGCCAGCAAAGAACCCAGCCTGGCCGAAATGACCACCAAGACCATGCAGTTGTTGTCCAACAAGCAAAAGGGCTACTTCTTGATGGTCGAAGGCGGCCGCATTGACCACGCGCTGCACGCCACCAACGCCAAGCGCGCACTGCAAGACACCGTGGCTTTTGACAATGCGGTCAAAGCCGCCATTGACGAAGCGCGCAAAACCGACCCCAACCTGGACAACACCTTGGTCGTGGTCACCGCCGACCATGACCACACGATGTTCATGCAGGGCTACGCCACCCGCACGGGCAAAACCACCACGAGCAAGCCCGGCATTTTGGGACTGCTGCGCAGTTACCTGACGCCCGACGTGATCGCCAAAGATGCCGATGGCTCACCCTTCACGATTTTGGGTTTTGGCAATGGCCCCAACCGCGTGGCTGACCGCACCACCGTGGCCAGCCTCGACGACGCCACCGTGGGCGCGAACAACTACCTGCAAGAGTCGGCCATCCGCACCGGTTTGGGCAGCGAGACGCACGGCGGCGCCGATGTGTTCCTGGGGGCCATTGGCTTTAAAGCCGACCAGTTCAAAGGGGTGATGGACAACACCGCCGTCTTTGGCTTCCTTCGCCAAGCCTTGTTTGGCCAGTAACCGACATTCAGGAGATTGATGATGAAACGCATTTTGATGGCCGGCTTGATCGCCGCCGCATTTTCAAGCGCCCACGCCGCCGGTGAGGCCAAGAACGTGATCTTCTTTTTGGGTGACGGCATGGGCCCAGTCACCGTCACCGCTGCACGCATTTACCAATACGGCGAAGCGGGCCAATTGGCCATGGACACCTTGCCACGCACAGCACGCATCAAGACCTATTCGAACGATGCACAGACCACCGACTCGGCCCCCTCCATGGCGGCCTACATGACCGGCGTGAAGATGAACAACGAAGTGGTCTCGATGACCGCCGACACCAAAGCCGTGGCCCCCGGCAAAGACGCCACCAGCGGCGTCAGCAAGTCGGTCAACAACTGCGCCAGCACCAATGGCAAGCCGGTGCCGACCCTGCTGGAAATGGCCATCGCCGGTAAAAAAGCCACCGGCGTGGTCACCACCGCACGCTTGACACACGCCACCCCGGCCACCACCTTCTCTCACGTCTGCCACCGCGACACCGAATACGACATCTCTCGCCAAGCGGTACCCGGCGGTGCGGGCTTCAACCCGGCACTGGGCAGCGGCATTGACGTGCTCATGGGCGGCATCAGCCAGTACTGGGTGCCTTTCAACGCCAGCGGCAGCGCCGCCCAAAAAGTCGGCCGCCCGGACGGCCGCGACTTGGTGGCCGAGATGAGGGCCAAGGGCTACACCTTTGTGTCCGACAAGGTCAGCTTGGACGCGGCACCCACGGCCGCTGGCAGCAAAGTTTTGGGTTTGTTTGACCAAGCCTTCAGCCAAGGCCACATGTCCTACGAGCTCGAACGCGTGCCCGCCAATGAGCCCAGCTTGGCCGAGATGACCACCAAAGCCATCGACGTGCTCTCCAAAAACAGCAACGGCTACTTTTTGATGGTCGAAGGCGGCCGCATTGACCACGCCCTGCACGGCACCAACGCCAAACGCGCCCTGGTGGACACCATCGCCTTTGACAATGCCATCAAAGCCGCATTGGCCAAAGTGGACCTGAGCAACACGCTGATCGTGGTCACCGCCGACCATGACCACACCATGGTCTTCAATGGCTACCCCAAAAAGGGCAACCCGGTGCTGGACATCGTGCGCGGCTATGCCAATGGCTTGCCCACCAAGGACGCCGATGGCAAGACCTTCACCACATTGGTGTTTGGCCAGAGCCCCAACCGCCCCAGCGCACGCTCCGACGTGGACTCGGTCACCGCACTGGGCAATGACTACCTGCAAGAAGGCGCCATCAAGGCCGCCTGCGTAGGCTGCGAAACCCACGGCGGCGGTGACGTGCGGCTGCACGCCACGGGCGCGGGCGCCAACCTGTTCAAGGGCACCCTCGACAACACCAAGGTCTTCAACAAAGTCAAAGAAGCTGCAGGCTACTGACTCCCGCGCTCAGGCGCACCGTGCCGACAAGCCTGTGCTTGTCGGCTTTTGCTTTGGATCCCATGACACTTTTTATTTCCTCCCCCATTGCCCGTGCCATCGGGGTTTCGCTGGCCCTGCTGATGACCGGTGCAGGGGCACAAACCGTGGCCCCCACGACAGGGATGGCACCATCCCTTGAGCGCAAGCGCGTGGATGTGGATGCCCGCATCAAGGTCGAGTCACGCAGCGTGGGCAGCGACGGCGTGACGCGCACCAGCGTGTACGAAGAGACACTGATGCGACGCGGTGCAAAGGTCTGGACGCAACGGGTTTTGCCCAAAAGCATGGGCGATCACGCACACGCGGGCGCGGGCCCATCGGGGCACAAACACCTCAACCCGTTTGAAGGGGGCCGCCTGATTGAGCCCGTCACTGGCCAAGCCCAAATGACCCTCGTCGTGCCGCACGACAAGGTGGTGGTCAGCATCCCGCAGGCAGAGTTTGCCAACATGGGCTTTGATGGCTCTTGGGAGCGCGCTTACTTCATGATCACCGAACGCGAACTGCGGGCGCTGCCGCCCTCGGGTCGCAAAAGCGACGCGCCCACAGCCCGCTGGCACGAACGCAAGGGCGACGTGAGCGAGAGCGTGCTGTGGGATGAGGCCCTGATGCTGCCGCGCACGATTGAATCGTCCAACCGCGAGGGCAGCCAATGGCGTCGCGTCACGGTCACGCCCGCTGCCACGCTGGCGACCCAATGGCCTTGGCTGGCCACACAAGGGTTTGAACAAAAAATCTACGCCGACTATCTGGACTGAACCAGCGACTGACGCTGGACGGCGTTCGGCGCTTAAGATGCCGCCATGTCCCTGTCTTGCCGCCCCGGCTGCGCCGCCTGCTGTACCGCGCCGTCCATCTCGTCCCCCATCCCGGGCATGCCGCAAGGCAAGCCCGCCGGGGTGCCCTGCGTGCAGCTCGACGCGGCGCGGGGTTGCCGCATTTTTGGCCATCCCTCACGCCCAGCGGTGTGCGGGCAACTGCAGCCCTCGCTCGAGATGTGCGGCGACCAGGCTGACGGCGGTCAGCACGCCCGGCTGTACCTTGCGCGACTGGAAGCGCTGACCCGGCCCGCTTGATGCCAGACAATCCACACAACGCCACCGTCAGCACCCAACGCCATGCCCCTCCAAGCTCAAGACATTGCTTTGTTCTTCACGGTCGCGCTGCTGGCGGTCACCGCCTACTTTTTACTGGGGTCTGTGCCGCTGCTGGTGCTCAAGCACGACAACCCGGTGGACGCGAGTTTCATCCGGTCTTTTTACATCACCTATTACCGCTTCGCGCTGGTCATCGCTTTGGGCACCGCGCTCAGCTATGGGCTGGCGGGCCGTTGGCCATTGGCCAGTGGTGCCGCCGCGATCGCCATGCTGACCTTGGTGCTGCGAACCCGATTCATCCCCATGATGGCGCAGCTGGCCCCACAGATTCAGAACCAAGACGCTTTGGCTGTCCCGGCGTTCCGTCGCCTGCACAAGTCCGCCATCATGGTCAACACGGGTCAGCTGTTGGCGATTCTGGGCGGTCTGGGCACGCTGTGAGCCGGTGTACTTTGTGCGACTGAAGCGCCCCGTCCACCCGGGGTAAGCTGGCGCAAACCAACTGGAGACTCCCCATGGGCACAGCCAACACCAAAACCGACATCCACCCCGACGAATGGCAGCTGCGCGTTGACCTGGCCGCCTGCTACCGGCTGGTGGCGCTTTACGGCTGGAGCGACTTGGTGTTCACCCACATCAGCGCCAAACTGCCGCCCTCGGTCGCGGGCGACGAACACCAATTTTTGATCAACCCCTACGGCCTGATGTTCGACGAGATCACCGCGTCCAGTCTGGTCAAAGTGGACATGCAGTGCCAAAAGTTGGACGACAACCCTTACCCCGTCAACCCCGCAGGCTTCGTGATCCACAGCGCGGTGCACGACGTGCGCCACGACGCGGGCTGTGTGCTGCACACCCACACCCGAGCGGGTGTGGCCGTGAGCGCGCAAAAGCAAGGGGTGCTGGCCATCAGCCAACAAAGCATGTTCGTGCTGGCCTCGCTGGCGTACCACGACTACGAAGGCGTGGCGATCCGCGACGACGAGAAAACCCGCCTGCAAGCCGACCTGGGGCAAGCCAACTTTTTGATGCTGCGCAACCACGGCCTGCTGACCGTGGGCAAAACCATCGCAGACGCGTTTTTGTCGATGTACACCTTTGAAAACACCTGTCGCATCCAGGTCGATGCGCTGGCCGGGCAGTCCGGCGCGCACGACCTGACAGCGGTCAAGCCCCAAATTTTGGACGGCGTGGCCCACGCCTCTCGCGTGCAAACGGGCGGCATGGGCGGCGCGTTTGTGTGGCCGTCTTTGCTGCGCAAGCTGCAGCGCGAAAACCCCGGCTTCGACGTTTGAGCTTTCCAACCAACACACCCTATGACCACCTTGTTTGACCCCACCCGCGCTGGCCGCTTGCAACTGGCCAGCCGCATCGTCATGGCCCCACTCACGCGCAACCGCGCACCGGGGGCGCTGGCCAATGCACGCATGGCCGCTTATTACCGCCAGCGGGCCAACCCCGCCACCGGCGCAGGGCTGATCGTGACCGAAGCCACCGCCATCAGCCACCAAGGGCAAGGCTATGCCGATGTGCCTGGCATCTGGAGCGCCGAGCACGTTGCCGCTTGGCAAGCCGTGACGCAAGCGGTGCACGCCGAGGGCGGCAAGATCGTCATGCAGCTGTGGCATGTGGGCCGCATCTCGCACACCAGCTTGCAGCCCGGGGGCGGCGCGCCCGTGGCACCGTCGGCCCTCACCGCCAACGCCAAAACCGTGCTCTTGGTCGATGGCCAAGCCCAGTTCACGCAGACCTCGGCACCGCGTGCGCTCGACGCCGCCGAGTTGCCTGGCATCGTGCAGGACTACCGCCGTGCCGCCGCCAACGCCGTGGCGGCCGGATTTGACGGCATCGAGGTCCACGCGGCCAACGGCTACCTGATCGACCAGTTTTTGCGCAGCGGCAGCAACCACCGCAGCGACGCCTATGGCGGCACCATTGAAAACCGCGCGCGCTTCTTGGACGAAGTCATGCAAGCGGTGGTGGCCGAAATCGGAGGCGATCGCACCGGCATCCGCATCTCCCCCGTGACCCCCGCCAACGACGCAAGCGACGATCAGCCGCAAGCCTTGTTCGAGCATGTGGCCCATCGGCTGGCACCGCTGGGCCTGGCTTATGTGCATGTGATCGAAGGCTCCACCGGCGGCCCACGTGAGCACCAACAAGGCCCCAGCCCGTTTGACTACGCCGCTTTGCGACAGGCCTACCGCCAGTCGGGTGGGCAGGGCGCTTGGATGGTCAACAACGGTTACGACCTGCCGCTGGCAGAGCAAGCTTTGCAGGACGGCGCGGACCTGGTGGCCTTTGGCAAGTCCTTCATCGCCAACCCCGATTTGGCCACGCGTTTGCGCCAAGGCGGCCCGTTCAACAGCGTGGACCGCGCCACGCTGTACGGCGGTGGCGAAGCCGGCTACCTCGATTACCCGACGCTGGGCTGAACCGGCAGCGACAGGCTCACGCGCAAGCCCCGCCCGTCGTCGCCCACGTCCAACCAGAGCGTCGCGCCCAGAATGCGGGCGTACTCCGAGACGATGGACAGCCCCAGGCCCGAGCCCTGCTTGAGCGCCTCACCTACACGGCCTTGCGCCCAGCGCTGGAGCACGCGCTCTCGCTGCGCCAAAGAAATGCCCGGGCCGTTGTCGATCACCGACAAACGCACCTCATCGGAGTGCGCCGCGTGGGCCACCTCGATCGTCACCCGGCGCGGCTCGCCCGCCACAGGCACGCCATAGCGCAGGGCGTTGTCGATCAGGTTGTTGAGCACGCCTTCGAGCAACGCCCGCTGCGCCAGCACCTGCACCGGCACGTCCAAGCCGCGCGCCCCCAAGTCCACGCCCAAGGCGTCGGCGCGGTGCAAGTGGCGCATCAAGGTGTCACGCACCACGTCGTTCAGGGCCAAGCGCTGGGGCTGCAAAACCTGCTCGGCCTCTTCGGCCAAGGCCAGCGCCAACAGCTGATCGATCAAATGGCTGGCCCGCTCCTGGCTGTGTGCAATGGCTTGCAGTTGCTCGCGCCAGACCTGCGGGTCGGATTGCGACAGTCCGTATTCGGCCAGGGCGCGCACCCCGGCCAAAGGCGTGCGCAGCTCGTGCGCCACATTGCCCGCAAATTCTTTTTGGGCCCGCACACTTTGCCCAATGCGGGCCAGCAGCGCGTTGATGGCCTCACCCAGTTGCTGCACGTCGCGGGTACGGGTGGACACCGCCAGGGGCGTGAGGTCGCGCGCATCGCGTTGCGCCACCGCGTTTTCCAGATCCACCAAGGGTTGGATGTCGTCTTGGATGGCCCGACGCAACCACCAAGCCAGCCACATCAAGAGCAGCACCTGCGGGGCCAGCGAGATGAACAGCAAACGCTGAAACAGCCGGTCTTGGCTGTTGGTGGTTTGCGCCACCACCACCTTGAACGGCAGCGGGCGCTGGCGGTCCAGCACAGCAGCGCGCAGCAAGCGGTTTTGGTACAGCACTTCGGTGAACATGAACGCCTGCTGGGCGCTGTCTGGGGGCAACAACAAGCCCGAATGGCCGGCCAAAAAATGGCCGTCGCTTTGGTACACCGCAAAGTAAAGCGACTCGTTTTGGTCGAACAACAAGGTGCCGATTTCGGCCGCCGTCAAGCCCAGGGTCAAGCCCCCGTCATCGACCACGCGCACATGGCTGGCCACGGCATAGGCGTCGTCGAGCAAAGCGCGGTCAAAGGCTTGTTGGGTGAAGTACCGCGCCACCCCCAAGGCCAACAGCCCGCCCAGCAACCACGTCAGCGCCAAGGGCACGATGACGTGGCGCAACAACCGTGAGCGCAAGGGCAAGGCTTCGGTGCTCATGCGCGCTCCTCTTGCATCAAATACCCCAGACCACGCAAGGTGCGGATCGAGGCCCCCGAACCGGCCAGCTTTTTGCGCAGGCGCGAGATGAAGGCCTCCAGCGCGTTGTCGGCCAAGGCGTCGTCAAAGTCCGACAGTTTGTTGGACAGGTCTCTTTTGCTCACCGTGCGCCCGGGCGGGCTCATGAGTTCGCACAGCACTTCGAACTCGCGGGCAGGCAAGACCAGCTCTTCGCCCGCGATCAACACACGCCGGCCTTGGCGGTCCAGCAGCAGTTGGCCAATCAAGGTGTGCTCGTCCGCACCTTGGCTGCGGCGCACCAGGGCCCGCAAGCGGGCTTCAACTTCGGCCAATTCAAAGGGTTTGCCCAAGTAATCGTCGGCTCCTGCGTCCAAGCCGGCAATGCGCTCGTCGGTGCGGTTGCGGGCGGTGAGCACCAGCACCGGGGTTTTGTCTTTTTTGGCGCGCATCTCGCGCAGCAAGGTCAAACCACTGCCCATGCCCGAAGCAGATCGCTGACTCCGTGGCAGGTTCAGGTCGAGCAGCACCGCATCAAAGGCCTGCACCCGCCACAAGTGGGTGGCGGTGGCCAAGTCAGAGGCCGCGTCCACCCGGTGCCCGGCGTCGGCCAAGCTGCGCAGCATGACGGACTGCAGCACCGGATCGTCTTCCACCAAGAGTATGCGCATGAGCCTCCAAAAACCGCGGCCAAAATCACCACCGATGTCACCACAAAAACGGACCATGGCCCCGCTGCAAGCCCTCTGCCACACGCGGCTGTGGGCAAGTCAGGTCTTGGTCAGGCCAGCTGGTGGATAAACAGGGCATGAGCATACGACACTTGTTTCTTCTGAGCGCCCTGCTGGGCGCGGGCTTGGCCACCGCCATCCCAACGGCCCAGGCGGCAGACCTGAGCCTGGCGCAGGTCTTGCAAGCGGCCAAGCAAAACCCGGACGCGCTGGCGGCACAAAGCACGGTGCGCGCTGCCGAAGCTGACATCCGCGCGGCCAACAGGGCCCCCGCCCCCACCTTGTCGGCAGGGGTCTCGTCCATTGACCTGAAAAACGGCAATGGTGGCGGCTCCTTTTGGTCGCAACAGCGGCTGGACAAGTCGCTGGGCCTGGACTGGACCTGGGAGCGCGGCAACAAGCGCGCCTTGCGCACCGAAGCCGCCGAGCGCGGCGCGGGTGCTGCACGCGCAGACCGATCGGACGTGCTGGTGGTGCAAAAAATCGGTGCGCACAACGCGTTTTACGACCTGCTGACCGCACAACAGCGCCTGCAAGCGGTGCAGGCCATCGCCCAAAGCGCGCAGCAACTGGCCGACACCGCCAGCCGCCGCCTGCAAGCGGGCGACCTGTCGGCGCAAGATGCGGCGCGCACCCGCATCGAGGCCGAGCGCGCCCGCGCCGACGCCCAAAGCGCCCTGCTGGAACGCCAGCAAGCGGCCTTGGCGCTGGCCGTGTGGACCGGCCAAAACCCACCCGCCGAAGGCTGGACCGCACAAGGAAACTGGCCCGTGGCCCCCACCGACCTTGGCCCCAACGCCCCAGAGCTGGACGCGCTGGTGGAGCAACGCCCCGACGTGCTGGCCGCACGCGAGCGTGTGGCCGCTGCACAGGCCGCGCTGCATTCTGCCCAGGCCCTGAAAAAAGCCGACCCGAGCGTGGGCGCAACCTTTGACCACTACCCCAACGGCGACAACACCAGTCGGCTGCTGGCGCTGCGGATTTCGATACCACTCAATGGCTGGCAGCGCTTTGACGCAGAGATTGGCCGAGCCATTGCCCAAGAGCAATTGAGCCAAGACCTGTTGCAAAAAACCCGCCTGCAAGCGCGCAGCGAGTTGCTGGCCTTGCAGCAAGGCTGGCAAGCCAGCGCGCAGCGCCTGAAAATTTACGACGAGCACATCCTGCCGCAAGCCACCCAAGTGGCCGCGCAGGCCGAGCTGGCCTACAGCAAAGGCGGCCTGACGCTGACCGATTTGCTGGACGCACGCCGCACCCTCAAAACCACCCAACTCGAAGCCCTGAGCGTGCGCAGCGAACACGCCAAGGCCCTGGGCACTTGGCGTCTGCGCAGCGCCAGCGCCGACACCACCACACCCTGATGGCTGCGGCCAAACTCCAACATCTGAGCACCCCATGTTTTTGAAAAAAATCCCCACCCTGATCACCGTTTTGAGCTTGGCGGCCTTGGCCGCTTGCCAAGACAAAGCCGAACCTGTGGCCGCCGCGCCGCTGCCCATCATCCAAAACAACCAGTTGCGTTACCCGGCCGGACACCCGCAGCTGCCGCTGTTGGTCAGCACGCCTGCAGCTGCGGCCAAAAGCATCTCGGTTGAGTTGCCTGCACGCTTGGTTTGGAACGAAGAAAAAACCCAGCGCATTTACCCCGCTTTTGCCGGTCGGGTGGCGCACATCCTGACCGACGTGGGCCAAGCCGTGAGCGCCGGCCAAGTGCTGGCACAACTGGCGTCGCCCGAATTTGGCGCGGCGCAGGCCGACACCTCGCGTGCGGTGGCCGACGCCACCTTGGCCCGCCAAGCCCTGCAACGCCAGCGCGAGCTGTTTGAGGCCGGGGTGGTGGCCCGCAAAGATGTGGAGCAAGCCGAAGCCGATGCAGCCCGCGCCCAAGCCGAAGTGGCGCGCGCTCAGGCACGCACCAGCCTGTACGGCAGCGCCTCGGGCGTGAACCAGCAGCTGGGCCTGCGCAGTGACATCCGAGGCGTGGTGGTCGAGCGCAACCTCAACCCCGGCCAAGAAGTGCGCCCCGACGCCAGCGGCGCACCCCTGTTTGTGGTGTCCGACCCCGGCAGCTTGTGGGTGCAGATCGACGCCCACGAGGCCGATGTGGCCGACCTGCGCCCCGGTGCCCGTGTCAGCTTGCTGGTGCCCACGCTGCCCGACCAAAAATTGGACGCCACCATCAGCGCGGTGACCGACCAAATTGACCCGAACACGCGGACCATCAAGGTGCGCGCCACCGTGGCCAACCCACAACGCTTGCTCAAAAGCGAAATGCTGGCCACCGTGCGCTACGAGCGCACCGTGGCCAAGGGGCTTGAAGTGCCCGCCACCGCCGTGTTCCTCAAGGGCACGCAGCACTATGTGTTTGTGCAAAGCCAGCCTGGCGTATTCGAGCCGCGTGACGTGAAAGTCGCCTACGAAAGCGCCAAGCTCGTGCTGCTCAGCGCAGGTTTGCAAGAAGGCGAGCAAGTGGTCAGCCAAAACGGTTTGCTGCTGGCGCGCGAATTGCGCATCGCCCAAGACAGCGCCTTGGCCAATGGCGCCGCACAAGAGCAGGGCAAACGATGAAAAAGCTGATCCACTACGCCCTGCACCAGCCCTTGTTCATTGTGCTGGGCACCTTGCTGTTTGTGATGGCGGGCGTCATCGCCTTCAAAAACCTGTCGGTCGAAGCCTTTCCCGATGTGACCGACACCCAGGTCACCGTGATCGCGTTGTACCCGGGCCGCGCTGCCGAAGAGGTCGAAAAGCAGGTCACCCTGCCGCTGGAGGCCGCGCTGTCTGGGCTGCCCAACTCGATCCGCGTGTTCTCGCACACCCAATTTGGCCTGTCTTTCACCGTCATCACTTACGACGACAAAGCGGAAGTCAATCTCGCACGCCAGCAAGTCAATGAACGCCTGGCCTCGGTGGATTTGCCACAAGGCGCGCAAGTCAACATTGCCCCCAACGCCACGCCCGTGGGCGAGATCATGCGGTATCGGGTGCGCGGAGACGGTCTGTCGCCCACCGATTTGCGCACGCTGGAGGACTGGACCATTGAGCGCTCTTTGCGCCAAGTGCCCGGCATTGCCGACGTGGTCGCCATGGGCGGCTTCATCAAACAATACGAAGTGCAGCCCGACCTGGACAAGCTGCGCGCCTACAAGCTCACGTTCCAGAACTTGCTGGACGCACTGGGCCGAGGCAACTCCAACGCCGGTGGCAGCTATGTGGCCCAGGGGGCCCAGCAATTTGCCATTCGCGGCATTGGCTTGCTGCGCTCGCCGGATGAAATTGGCCAAATCGTTTTGGGCTCACGCAACGGCACGCCCATCCTGATCCGGGATGTGGCCGACATCAAGATCGGCTCCGTTCCCCGCTTGGGCATCACGGGTCAAGACGCCGACGACGACGCGGTGATCGGCATCGTCATCATGCGCAAGGGCGAGAACCCGAGCGTGGTGCTCAAAGCCGTCAAAGAGCGCATCGAGCAGCTCAACACCCGCACCCTGCCCAAAGGGGTGCAGATTGTGCCGTTCTACGACCGCACATGGCTGATGGGCAAAACCCTGTCCACCGTGTTCAAAAATTTGGTCGAAGGCGCTTTGCTGGTCTCGCTGGTGCTCTACCTGTTCTTGTCCAACCTGCGCGCCAGCTTGGCGGTGGTGGTGGTGATTCCGCTGGCCTTGTTGTCCACTTTCTTGGGCCTGAAGATCATGGGCGTGCCCGCCAATTTGCTGAGTTTGGGGGCGATGGACTTTGGCATCATCGTGGACGGCGCGGTGATCGTGATCGAAAACATCATGCACCGACTGGCCGAAAACGGCGAGGACATGGACGAAAACGAGCGCCGCGAAGTCATCACCCAAGCGGCCAACGAAGTGGGCCGCCCCACGCTGTTTTCGATGCTGATCATCATCGCCGCGCACATCCCGATTTTTGCGCTGCAGCGCCACGAAGGCCGCATCTTTCAGCCCATGGCGCTGTCGGTGACCACCGCCCTGATTGGCTCACTGATTTTCTCGCTCACGCTGGTGCCATTGCTGGCCTTGTGGATGCTCAAGCGCAAGCTGCCCCACGGCGACAACCGCTTGGTCGCTTCCGCCAAAAGAATTTACACCCCCGTGCTGCAGTGGGGCCTGGTCAACCGCCGCAAGGTGGTGATGATCGCGGTGGCCTCGTTCGCCTTGGCCATCGGTGCGGCTTCTCGCTTGGGCTCAGAGTTTTTGCCTGAGCTCAACGAGGGCACTTTTTGGGTGAACTTCGACTTGCCCGCCAGCGTGTCACAAGACGAAGTCAAAAACGTCTTGGGCATGGCGCGCAAAGCCTTGGCCAAAATCCCAGAAGTGCGCACCGTGATCTCCAAAGCCGGGCAGCCTGAAGACGGCACCGACCCCAAAACCCTCAGCATGGCCGAGGTGTTTGTGGATGTGAAACCGCACGAGGAATGGCGCAAGGGCCTGACCCGCGACGACTTGATCGAAGAAATGGACAAAGCCTTGGCGGTGATCCCTGGGGTTGATCCGGCATTTTCTCAACCGATCCGAGACAACGTGCTGGAGTCGATTTCGCAAATCAAGGGCCAGATCGTGGTCAAGGTGGCCGGCGACGACTTGGATGAGCTCCAAAAAATCGTTGAAGCCATGCAACGCGAATTCAAGCAGGTGGCGGGCATCCAGCGGGCCGAAGTGGACCGCTTGGGCCAATTGCCCCAGCTGGTGATCGACATCGACCGCGAGCGCGCCGCCCGCCATGGCCTGAACGTGGCCGATGTGCAAGACGTGATCGAGGCGGCTTTGGCCGGCAAAGCGGCCACCCAAATTTGGGACGGCGAGCGCAAATTTGCCGTGGCCGTGCGTTTGCCCGAACCCGACCGCGCCATCAACCAGCTCACCAGCACGCCCATTGCCATCCCCGACGGTGGCTACACCACGCTGGGTGCAGTGACCCACATCAAGCAAGCCAGCGGCGCGATGAACATTGCCCGAGAATCGGGCCGACGCACCATGGCCATCGGCATTTTCATCAAGGGCCGCGACATGGGTTCGGTGGTTGCTGACATGAAGGCCCGGGTCGAGGCCAATGTCAAGATTCCCGACAACTACGTCGTCAACTGGTCCGGTGAATTTGAAAACCAAGAACGCGCGATGCAGCGCCTGTCGGTGGTGGTACCGATCTCTTTGCTGCTGATTTTTGTCTTGCTGTTCGACGCGTTCAGCTCCTTCAAGATGGCTTTGCTGATCCTGATCAACGTGCCCTTGGCTCTGGTCGGCGGTTTTGTGGCCTTGTGGATTTTCAACATTCCCTTGTCGGTGTCTGCGGCCATTGGCTTCATCGCACTGTCCGGGCAAGCGGTGCTCAATGGCGTGGTGATGCTGTCGGTGTTCCAACAACTGCAACGCGCCGGTTACTCGGTCGTCGAGGCGGTGACTGAGGGTTCGCTGCAGCGCTTGCGCACCGTCTTGATGACCGCCATGCTGGCCGCGCTGGGATTGCTGCCCATGGCGCTCAGCCATGACATTGGCTCCGAAACCCAGCGGCCTTTGGCGCTGGTGGTGATCGG
>JAHECM010000298.1 GCA_024641725.1 Limnohabitans sp.
CCATGCTGATCCGTTTCAACAAGCCCTATGGCGTGCTCAGCCAGTTCACCCCCGAGGGTCGCTGGCGCGGCTTGCAAGACCACATCGACCTGCCCGGGGTGTATGTGGCTGGGCGGCTGGACGCCGACAGCGAAGGCTTGCTGCTGCTGACCGACGACGGCCAGTTGCAAGCGCGCATTGCCGATCCGCGCTTCAAGATGGAAAAAACCTATCTGGTTCAGGTCGAGGGCGTGGTGGACAACAAGGCGCTGGCCGCTTTGGCCCGGGGGGTGCAGCTCAACGACGGCCCCACCCTGCCCGCACGTGCCCAAGCGGCAGCGCCCCCCGCCGACCTGTGGCCGCGCCACCCGCCGATCCGTGAGCGCAAGAACATCCCGACCTCGTGGCTGGAGCTGAGCATCCGCGAGGGACGCAACCGCCAAGTGCGCCGCATGACAGCGGCTGTGGGCCTGCCCACGCTCCGCCTGATTCGCACCGCCATCGGGCCTTATCGCCTGCGTGACCTGCCAACAGGCTCATGGCAGCAGGTGGATTAGGGTTTCAGACACAATCACCCATCCGTTTCAATCACTCACAGGAAAAACATGTCCGATTTGCTCAAGAAAATGCAATGGCGCTACGCCACCAAAAAAATGGACGCCGCCAAAGTCGTGCCTCAAGACAAAGTGGACCGCATCGTCGAAGCCGCCCGCCTGGCCCCCACCTCGAGCGGCCTGCAGCCGTTTGAGGTGTTCGTGGTGACCAACCCTGAGCTGCGTGCGCAAATCCAAGCCAAAGCCCACAACCAAGCCCAAGTGACCGAGGGCTCGCACCTCTTGGTGTTTGCCGCTTGGGACAACTACACCGCTGAGCGCATCAACACCTACTTTGACTTCACCAACGCCGAGCGCGGTGGCACCAACGAAGGCTGGGAGAACTACCGCAAGATGCTGCTGGCCAATTACCCAGCACGCGCTGCCGAAGTGAACTTCGAGCACGCTGCCCGTCAGGCCTACATCGCCCTGGGCGCTGCGCTGATTTCGGCAGCTTTTGAAGAAGTCGATGCCACCCCAATGGAAGGCTTTGTGCCCGCCGCTGTGGACGACATTTTGGGCTTGGCCGCACGCGGCCTGCGCAGCGTCGTGATCGTGCCGCTGGGCTACCGCGCGGCCGATGGTGACTGGCTGGCCAAGCTCAAAAAGGTGCGCCGCCCCAACGACAAGTTCGTCACCGAAGTGAAGTAAAACGGCGCAGGGCCTGGCCCTGCCCACTTCGCAGCAAGACCCCACAAAGCCGCAGCCTCTGCGGCTTTGTGCTTTAACATCAAGCCCCTGCCCCACCGGGGAAAAACACCCAAGGAAACGACCATGGCAAAAGGCGAACAACGCAGCAACAAGATGGCCAAAAAGCCAAAGAAAGACACGTCTGCACCCAAGACGTCCACCTCGGACCGCCCGATGGCCCCGACCACTTACGTGGCGCCACGCGGCAAAGAAAAAGACAAAGCCAAATAAGCGACCAGCGACAAGCACCAAACGACAAGCGCCATCGGCCGTTTGGGCACGACCCCGGCCTGTTGCCGCGCATGCACACGATGTCCGAGATTTTTCAAACCTTCACCGCACGGGTTCTGCCCGCCGATTTGCAATTCGATGTGGAAGGCGAGCTGACGCTGCTCGAAGCGGCCGAAATGTCGCGGGTGCAGTTGCCCAGCTCCTGCCGCAACGGCACGTGCCGCACTTGCCTGTGCCAGCTGGTGAGCGGCAACGTGCGTTACACCGTCGAGTGGCCGGGTCTGTCGGCCGAAGAAAAGGCCGAGGGTTTTGTGTTGCCCTGTGTGGCACAGCCCACGTCGGACGTGGTGCTGGACCACCCCTTGGCCAAAGCGGCTTGAACGCCTGCTGAAACCCGCTGACCATGCCCCCCCTTCACGAAGACGAACACCTGCTGGTGCTCAACAAACCCAGCGGCCTGCTGTCGGTGCCCGGGCGCGGCCCGGACAAACAAGACTGCTTGGCCAAACGGGTGCAAGACCGCTACCCCGAAGCGCTGGTGGTGCACCGGCTGGACCAAGACACCTCGGGCCTCTTGGTCATGGCGCGGGGCATCGAGGCGCAAAGGCGGATGAGCCGCCTGTTTGAAACGCGGCAAGTTCACAAGCGTTATGTAGCCGTCGTCGCGGGCCAAGCACCATCCAACCCAGAGCACGGGCCAAGCGATGCCGAAGGTTGGCACACCATCGACGGCCCCATCTTGCTGGACTGGGAGCGCCGCCCGCTGCACATCGTGCACCCCGACGGCAAACAGGCCCGCAGCCGCTGGCGCGCCCTGCAAAGCAGCAGCACCGCCACGCTGGTGGAGCTGGAGCCGGTCACGGGCCGCACCCACCAGCTGCGGGTGCACATGCAAAGCATCGGTCACCCCATGTTGGGCGATGCCCTGTATGCCCCGGTCAGCGTGCGCGGCCTCACGCCACGCCTGATGCTGCATGCGCACACACTGGCCTTTGCCCATCCCTTCACGGGCGAAGCGATGGCGTTCACGGCGCAGACCGATTGGTCAGCGCAGGCCCCTTACGGCCAATTTCAGGAGCAAGTCAACATGACTTTTGAGGCTTTCAAACAAGCGGCTTTGGACGAAGGGTTTGACGAGGTGCTGGAGCGCACTTGGGAACCCGACACGGTGCTGGACACCCACACCCACCCCTTTGGCGTCAAAGCCCGCGTGACGGCTGGGCAACTGTGGCTGACCCTGACCGATGCCAGCGGCAAAAGCCAAAAGCGCTACCTGACGCCGGGCGACGAGTTCACCCTTG
>JAHECM010000002.1 GCA_024641725.1 Limnohabitans sp.
TACATCAGCCCCAGCCAAGTGCGCCGCTTTAACCTGCACACCGGCGACATGATCGAAGGCGAAGTGCGCATCCCCAAAGACGGCGAGCGCTACTTTGCATTGACCAAGCTCGACAAGGTCAACGACGACCTGCCTGAGAACAACAAACACAAGGTCATGTTCGAGAACTTGACGCCGCTGTTCCCCAAAGAGCAAATGCGTCTGGAGCGCGACATCAAGGGCGAAGAAAACATCACCAGCCGCGTGATCGACATCATTGCGCCTTTGGGCCGTGGCCAACGCGCCCTGATCGTCGCCCAACCCAAGTCGGGCAAGACGGTGATGATGCAGCAGATCGCCCACGCCATCACGGCCAATTACCCCGATGTCCACCTGATGGTGTTGTTGGTGGACGAGCGCCCTGAAGAAGTCACCGAAATGCAGCGCAGCGTGCGCGGCGAAGTGATTTCGTCCACCTTCGACGAACCCGCCGCACGACACGTCCACGTGGCCGAAATGGTGATTGAGCGCGCCAAGCGCTTGGTCGAATTGAAAAAAGACGTGGTGATCTTGCTCGACTCGATCACCCGCCTGGCCCGCGCCTACAACAACGTGGTGCCCTCATCAGGCAAAGTGCTGTCGGGCGGCGTCGACGCCAACGCCCTGCAGCGCCCCAAGCGTTTCTTTGGAGCCGCCCGCAATGTGGAGGAAGGCGGCAGCCTGACCATCATCGCCACCGCACTGGTGGACACCGGCAGCCGCATGGACGAAGTCATTTTTGAAGAATTCAAAGGCACCGGCAACTGCGAGATTCACTTGGAGCGCCGCCTGTATGAAAAGCGCGTGTTCCCAGCCATCAACTTGAACCGCAGCGGCACACGCCGCGAAGAGATGCTCTTGCAGCCCGAAGTGCTGCAAAAAACCCGTATCCTGCGCCAGTTCATGTACAACATGGACGAAATCGAGGCCATGGAAATGGTCTTGAAGAGCATGAAAGCGACCAAGTCCAACGTCGAGTTCTTCGACATGATGAGACGCGGCGGCTGACCCGCTATAATCCAAGGTTTTGCGGAAAGTGCGCTCGGATTGGCTGAGGCGTGGCTACCGTGGTTTAAAAAAGGAAAACCCCATGAAAGACGGCATTCACCCGAACTACCGTGAAGTTTGCTTCCAGGACATGTCCAACGGCTTCAAGTTCGTGACCCGCTCCTGCGCCAACACCAAAGAAATGATCAAGATGGAAGACGGCCGCGAACTGCCATGGTTCAAGCTGGACACCACCAGCGAGTCGCACCCCTTCTACACAGGCACCCAAAAGTCTGTGGACAACATGGGTGGCCGCGTGGAGCGCTTCCGCAACCGCTTCGGCAAAACGACCACTGTGGCCAAATAATCCAGCCACCGTTATCCACAAGGGCAGCCCGGGCAACCGGCCTGCCCTTTTGTTTTGCGCCCGAACCGCAAGCGCCTTCTACAGACCTGCTATCTTTACACCGTGAACCAGACCAATCCCGCCATCGTTGCCCGCAATGCCACCCGCCGCCTACCGCGCTGGGCCCTGCTGCTGCTGTGCGTGGCCTATGTTTTGCCTGGGTTTTTAGGCCGCGCGCCCTGGAAATCTGCCGACATCGAAGCCTTTGGCTTCATGATGCAGTGGGCCCGCCCTGCGGCAGGTGAACTCTCCGCCTGGTGGCACCCCACTTTGATGGGACAAGCCGAACCCAGCCTGGCCCTGCTGCCCACGTGGCTTGGGGCCGCATTCATCAAACTGGCCCCTTTGGGCAGCGAAGCGCTGGCCGCACGCCTGCCCTTCATGCTGATGCTGGGGCTCACCTTCGCAGCCACTTGGTATGCCGTCCACGCTCTGGCCCGAGCGGACGCGGCCCAACCCGTGGCCTTTGCGTTTGGCGGTGAGGCACAGCCCAAGGACTACGCCACAGCATTGGCCGATGGCGGCGTCCTGGCCCTCATGGCCTGCCTGGGATTGGCCCAACTTTCACACGAAACCACCCCAGCCCTCTCGCAGCTGTGTTTTGCAGCCTTGCTCTTCAGCGGCCTGGCCAACTTGCCTCGCCGACGCATGACGGCCCTGCTGGTGATCGCTGCGGGCGTGCTGGGTTTGACACTGTCCGGTGCGCCCGTGCTGGCCTTGATGCTGGCCACGGGCGGCATCTTGATCCGGGTGTTCGGCCAAACCGATGCGGATGAGCGGCGGCTGAGCATGCTGGATGTGGGCATGTTGGCCTTGCTTTGCCTGCTGTCCATCACCTTGGCCGGGGCCTTGGACTTGTGGCGTTGGCGCATCGTGCCGCCCGCCATGCCCGAGTTGCACAAAGTGGGCAGCTTGCTGATCTGGTTCACCTGGCCGGCTGGCCCCTTGGCCATGTGGTCTTTGTGGCGTTGGCGGCATCAATTGGTCCAGGGTTGGCGGTTCGCGCACATCGGGCTGCCGGCCTGGTTTGCTTTGGTGACGGTGGGCACAACCTGTTTGACCGGTTTGTCCGACCGGGCACTGCTGACGGCACTGCCCTCTGTTGCCACACTGGCCGCATTCGCGTTGCCGACGCTTCGCCGGAGCTTGGGGGCCCTGATTGATTGGTTCACCCTGCTGTTTTTCAGTGTCTGCGCCATGACCATCTGGACCGTTTGGATCTCCATGGAAACAGGCATTCCTGCACAGCCAGCGCGCAATGTGGCGCGCCGCGCGCCCGAATTCACGCACGACTTTTCATGGGGTCTGTTTCTCGTTGCGGCCTTGGCCACACTGGCCTGGTGTGCCCTCGTGCGCTGGCGCACAGGGCGCCACCAATCTGCCCTTTGGAAAACACTGGTTTTGCCAGCCAGCGGAGCGGCTCTGTGTTGGTTGCTGCTCATGACGCTTTGGTTGCCACTGCTCAACTATGGGCGCAGCTACGCGCCGTTGGTGGACAAAGTTCAGGCCATCACTGGGCCGCAGTCCTGCTTGCAGTACGCAGGCATCAGCAAGGCGCAAGGCGCTGCATTCATGTACCACGCCAAGCTGCGCTTGCAGCCTGCCGCCAGGCCCTCGACAGACTGCGCTTGGCTGATCCTTGACCTCGACCATCTGAGCACCTGGTCCGATTCGCTGCAGGCTCTGGGATGGACAGAATCTGCACGGGTCACGCGCCCCACCGACGATTTCGAAACCATGGTGCTGTTTCAAGCAACGCCAAATCGGCCTTGATGCGTGTCTGAACTCAGACACATCTCTCGGCATGCGGGCACGGTGCTGGTGGGCCAGCTCGCCGTCATCGGCTTTGGGGTGGCCGACACCCTGATCGCCGGGCGGCACAGCCCGCAGGCCTTGGCCACACTGTCGCTGGCTTCATCGATTTACATCAGCGTGTATGTGGGCCTCAATGGCCTGATCCAAGCCTTGCTGCCGGTCTGGGCCGAGCTGCGCGGTGCGGGGCGCGAAGCCGAGATTGGCCGCTCGGTGCGCCAAGCGCTCTACATCACGGCCGCTGCTGCAGTCATCGGCGTGTTGGCGCTGTGCTTTCCCAAGCCCTGGCTGGTCTGGACCGAGGTCCCCACCGCTTTGTGGCCCGACGTCCAGGCCTACCTGGGTGTGTTGGCCGTGGCGCTGATTCCCTCTTTGCTGTTTCGCATGTACGGCACGCTCAACCAAAGCCTGGGCTACCCGCGCCTGGTGACTTGGCTGCAAGCGGGCGCGCTGTGCGTCAAAGTGCCTTTGTCTGCCGCACTCACCTTTGGCGTGGCAGATGTGCCTGGGCTGGGCGTGGTGGGCTGCGCCTGGGCCACCCTGTGCGTCAACAGCTTGATGCTGGGCACCGGGGTTTGGCTGCTGCGCACCCAGCCGCTCTACCGCCCCTACCGGCTGTGGCTGGCTCTGGAAGCCCCGAACCCGGCCGTGCTGCGTCGGTTTTTGGCGCTGGGCGTCCCAGCAGGCCTGTCCATCGTGGTGGAAGTGACCTCCTTCACCCTAATGGCGCTGTTCATTGCTCGGCTGGGCGCGGTGCCACTGGCCAGCCACCAAATTGCCGCCAGCATGGCGGGGGTGCTGTACATGGTGCCCTTGGCCATTGGCATCGCCAGCAGCGCCCGCACCGGCTACTGGCTGGGGGCTGGCCAAGCGCTGCGCGCGCGTCAGGCGGCCATCACCGGGCTGCGCCTGGCGGCGGGCTTGAGCGTGCTGTGCGCGGCTGCGCTGTGGCTGGGGCGTGAGCCACTGGCGCGGTCATTCTCCAAAGACCCCGCCGTGGCTTTGGCCGGCGCTGTCTGGCTGGGGTGGGTGGCGCTGTACCACCTGAGCGATGCGCTGCAAGCGGTCTGCGTCTTTTTGTTGCGCTGCTACCGCGTCACGCTGCTGCCCCTGCTGCTTTACACCACCTTGCTGTGGGGCCTGGGGCTGTACGGCGGCTACTTGCTGACCTACGAGGGACTGGGCCCTTGGGCCGCGCACCCCTCGGTCGAGACGTTTTGGCTCACCAGCACAGCGGCGCTGGCGCTCGTGTCCGTGTTGTTTTTGGGCCTGCTGTGGCGCGCCATGCCTGCGCGCAGCAAGCCCTCAGCCCACTGACTGCAGGCCCTGCACCCGACTGGCGGGAAACACCAGCATGAAATTGGAGCCTTGGCCCCACTGGCTCTCAATCCGCAACTGCCCGCCATGGCGCTGCGCCACATGCTTGGTGATGGCCAGCCCCAAACCGGTACCGCCCGTCTCACGCGAACGGCTGCGGTCCACCCGGTAAAACCGCTCCGACAATCGCGGCAAATGCTCGGGCGCAATGCCTGGCCCCGTGTCTTTGACAGAAAACACCACCTGGTCAGAAGCGTTGCGCGTCCATCCGATGCGGATGGTGCCACCCGCTGGGGTGTAGCGCACGGCGTTGTTGACCAAATTGGACGCGGCGCTGAGCAGCTCGTCGCGAGAGCCCATGACCGACCAGTCCGGCGTGGGTGACATCTCCAGCACATGCACCGGTGTCAGCCCTTGCGGCCCCTGCAAGGCCGACAGCGATTGGGCGTCACCCAACACCTGCTGCATCAAAGGCTGCAAGGCCACAGGCTCAGCTTTGCCGGGCAGTGGGCTGCCTTCCAGCTGAGACAGGGTCAATAAATCACTGACCAGTGCCTGCATGCGCGAGGACTGAACCGCCATCAACTCCAGGTAATGCTGCTGCTCTTGCGCAGACAGCGGCAAAGATTGCAGCGTCTCCACAAAGCCCATCAGCACCGTCAAAGGGGTGCGGATTTCATGAGACACATTGGCCACAAAGTCGCGGCGCATGCTTTCGGCTTGTTGCACCGCCGTGATATCGCGGCTCAGCAAAAGCAGCTGCCCCTGGCCATACGCGTGCAGCTGAACCGACAACTTGACGCTGTGGGCCAAAGTGGCCGTGCGGCCCTCGATCTCAACTTCGCTGTCGTGCCGCTCTTGCGCAAAGTAGCGCGAAAACACCGGGTCCCGCACCATGTGCACCACATGCTGCAATTGGTCGCGCTGGGGGTCGATGCCCAAATGCAAAGCGGCACTGTCGTTGCACCACTCAATGCGCCCCTGCGCGTCAAGCAAGGTCACGCCGTTGGGCGAAGCCTGAATGGCCTGCAAGAAATGCCCCAAGCGATCGGTGTGGATCTGCACCTGCTGGTCACGCTGGTGCAACTGCCTGCGCATGCGGTCGCTCAAATCGCGCCACAAGCCCCCCAAAGCAGGCGCCTCCTGGGCCGAGCCGGTGCGCAACCAAAGGTCCAGCCGGTGGGCTCGCCACAGGTGCTGGCCCAGCCAAAACCACGCCAACAGCAAAGGCCCGGCCAGGGCGACGCCCCAGCCCCAAAACCAGCCAAGCACCAACGCCGACAACAGGCTCCACAACAACAAGCCCAAAAGGTGCAAGACCATGGCTCAGACCGCAGGACTGGCTGTGAGGCGGTAACCCGCACCGCGCACCGTCTCGACCATGCGCCCGGCCTCACCCAGCGATTCGCGCAGGCGCTTGACATGCACGTCCACCGTCCGCTCCTCGATGTAAACGTGGTCGCCCCACACTTTGTCCAGCAGCATGCCCCGGCTGTGCACGCGCTCGGGGTGGCGCATCAGGTATTGCAGCAACTTGAACTCGGTGGGCCCAATTTTGAGCGGCGACTCCGTCCAGCTCACACGGTGGGTGTCGGCGTCCAAACTCAAGTCGCCAATGCGCACCACACCACCGCCTTGCTCTGGGGCACGGCGGCGCAGCACCGCGCGGATGCGGGCCAACAACTCACGGGGCGAAAACGGCTTGACGATGTAATCGTCCGCGCCCGCGTCCAAGCCGGCCACACGGTCAGGCTCATCGCCACGGGCAGTGATCATCAAGATCGGCACGGCCTTGCTGCGGGCCGAGGCGCGCCAGCGCTTGGCCAGGCTCAGACCACTCTCGCCGGGCAGCATCCAGTCCAGCAGTATCACATCGGGCAGCACTTCGTCCACCTCGCGCTGGGCAGATTCGGCATCCATTGCACACACCGGTTGAAAGCCGTTGTGGCGCAAGTTCACCGCGATCAACTCGGCGATGGCCGGTTCGTCCTCAACGATCAGGATTCGGGGCAGATTTCTCATTTCACCGCAGATTCAATGTCGGCCAAAGCGGTATGGCGCACATCCGCGCCCTTGACCACGTAAATCACGAATTCGGCAATGTTCTTGGCATGGTCGCCGATGCGCTCAATGGCCTTGGCCACAAACAGCAAGTCCAAACTGGCCGAAATCGTGCGCGGATCTTCCATCATGTACGTCACGAGTTTGCGCATGAACCCATTGAACTCGGCATCGATCAGGTCGTCCTCTTTGAGGATTTCAAGAGCGGTGTTCACGTCCAAACGGGCAAACGCGTCCAGCGACTTGCGCAGCAAAGCCGTGGCCAAATCAGACGCCACGCGCAGCTCAGTCGAGGGCAAATTGCGCGGGTTGCCTTGCTCCAAAATCTGCTTGACCATGCGGGCAATGCGCTCGGCTTCGTCGCCTGCGCGTTCCAGATTGCCCGTGATTTTGGAGATTGCCATCAGCAAGCGCAGGTCTCGCGCGGTGGGCTGCCGCCGCGCAATGATCGAGGCCAGCTCAGCGTCGATCTCCACCTCCATGGCGTTGACCAAGCGCTCCGAGTCGATCACTTGCTTGGCCACTTCGGCGCTGAACTGCGCCAAGGCGTACACCGCATGGCGGGTTTGCGACTCCACCAAGCCGCCCAACTCCAGCACGCGCGAGGACACGCCGGTCAGGTCGGCATCAAATTGACTTGAAATGTGTTTTTCCATCTTGCTTCTCCGGATCAGCCAAAACGGCCAGTGATGTAGTCTTCGGTTTCTTGACGCGTGGGCTTCATGAAAATCTGGTCGGTCTTGCCAAATTCGATCAACTCACCCAGGTACATGTAGGCGGTGTAGTCCGACACCCGGGCCGCCTGCTGCATGTTGTGCGTGACGATGGCCACGGTGTAGTCGTTCTTGAGCTCGCTGACCAACTCCTCGACCTTGGCGGTCGAGATCGGGTCCAGCGCCGAAGTCGGCTCGTCCAACAAGATGACCTTGGGTTTGACGGCCACCGTGCGGGCAATGCACAGGCGCTGCTGCTGCCCACCCGACAGCGACAGACCGCTTTGCCCGATCTTGTCTTTGACCTCGGTCCACAAAGCCGCCTTGGTCAAAGCCCACTCCACCCGCTCGTCCATGTCGGCGCGGCTGAGGTTTTCATAGAGCTTCACACCAAAGGCGATGTTGTCGTAGATCGACATCGGAAACGGCGTGGGTTTTTGGAACACCATGCCCACCCGGGCACGCAGCAAGTTCAAGTCTTGCTTGGCGTCCAAGATGTTCTCGCCGTACAAATTGATCTCACCCTCGGCACGCTGGCCGGGATAGAGGCTGTACATGCGGTTGAGTGTGCGCAGCAAAGTGGACTTGCCGCAACCCGAAGGGCCAATGAACGCCGTGACCTTGCCCTCGGCAATGCCCATGTTGATGTTCTTGAGCCCTTTGAAGCTGCCGTAGAAAAAATCAAGATTTCGGATCTCGATGGCGTTTTTGATGTGGATGTCAGTGGTCGGCATGTTGCGATCCATTCAGTCAGGTCAATGGGAGGCTTTGTCGCGCAAGAACACGCGGGCGATGATGTTGAGGATCAGCACCGTCAAGGTGATGAGCAGTGCGCCGCCCCAAGCCAGGCGAACCCAGTTGTCATAGGGGCTCATGGCGAACTGGAAAATGACCACCGGCAAATTGGCCATCGGGGCGTTCATATTGGTCGAGAAAAACTGGTTGTTCAACGCCGTGAACAGCAGCGGCGCGGTCTCGCCACTGATGCGTGCCAGCGCCAACAGCAGCCCGGTCATCACCCCAGCACGGGCAGCGCGCAGCGTCACAAACGTGGCCACCTTCCAGCGCGGAGCGCCCAAGGCGAACGCCGCTTCACGCAGGCTGCCGGGCACCAGGCGCAGCATGTTCTCGGTGGTGCGCACCACCACCGGGATGGCGATGAGCGACAAAGCCAAAGAGCCGGCCCAACCCGAAAAGTGCTTCATCTGCGCCACCATGATGGCGTACACAAACAAGCCCAGCACGATGGACGGGGCCGACAGCATGACATCGGTCACAAAGCGCGTCAGGCTGGCGGTGGGGCTCTCATCGCCGTATTCGGCCAGGTAAACCCCGGCAAAAATACCAATGGGCGTGCTCACCAAAGCGGTCACCCCCACCATCAGCAAACTGCCCATGATGGCGTTGGCCAAGCCACCGCCGTCCGAGCCTGGCGCGGGTGTCGATTCGGTGAACATGGCCCAATCAATGGCCGAAAACCCGTTCTTGAAGAGGACCGTCAAGATCCACAACAGCACAAACAGGCCCAGCGCCATGGCCAGCATGGACAAAGTCAGGCCGATGCGGTTGGCCCGCATGCGGCGTCGGTAAATGGCATGGTTCATGTGGGTGTTCTCTTCAGGTCTTGGTGCCCTTGGCTTTTTCAGCCCGGGCAATCATGAGTTTGGCCAGAGACAACACCACCAAGGTGATGATGAACAGCAAAAACCCGAGCGCAAACAGCGCGGAAAGGTGAAAGTCAGCTGCCTCGCCAAACTCGTTGGCCAGCGTCGATGCGATGGACGAGCCCGGCGCAAACAAAGAAGTCGACAAGCGTTGCGAGTTGCCGATCACGAACGTGACCGCCATGGTCTCGCCCAGTGCGCGGCCCAAACCCAGCATGATGCCGCCGACCACGCCTTTTTGGGTGTAGGGCCAGACGATGTGGCGAACCACCTCCCAGGTGGTGCAACCCAAGCCGTAGGCCGACTCACGCAAGATGGGCGGCACGATCTCGAACACGTCGCGCATCACAGCCGAAATGAAGGGCAAGATCATGAACGCCAGCACAATGCCTGCCGCCAAAATGCCAATCCCGTTCATGGCCCCACCAAACAAGCTGCCAATGATCGGCATCTGGCCCAGGGTGGACTGCAGCGCGGGCTGACCGTAATCGGCAAACAGCGGGGCAAAAATGAACAGGCCAAACATGCCGTAAATGATGGACGGCACCGCCGCCAACAACTCAATGGCCGTGCCCAGCGGGCGGCGAAGCGCCACGGGGCAGTTTTCTGTGAGGAACAATGCAATGCCAAATGACAGTGGCACCGCCATCAGCAGCGCAATGGCGGCACTGACCAGGGTGCCAAAAATGGCAATGGCTGCGCCAAACTCTTCGTTGACCACGTCCCACTCGACGCGCCACACGAACTGGAAGCCGAATTTGGACAAGGCCGGCCATGCATTGATGACCAGCGAAAAAATGATGCCCAACAGTGCCAACAAGACCATCATGGAAAAAATCCAAGTGATCTTGTGGAAGGCGAAGTCTTGCAAACGCTGGCGATTGGCTACTGCAAGAATGCTTTCACTGGTTTGAGGACGCGCCTCGATGACCAAGTTCATAGTGAGTCCTTGTATGCATTGCATCTGACCCTGCACATTCATCAGAAAGCCTCTTGCCAACGGGGCAAGAGGCTGGCAGTGTCAGCTGGCAATTCGATCAGTTTTTGATCTGGGACCAAACGCGCTGGCGAATTTGGCTGGTCAAGGCGTCAGGCAAGGCCACGTAGTCCATGTCTTCGGCCATTTTTTTGCCGTTTTTGAAGGCCCACTCAAAGAACTTGATCACGTCCTTGGAGGCTTCTTTGTCGCTCGGCTCTTTGTACATCAAGATGAAAGAGGCGGTGCTGATGGGCCAGCTGCTGGCCCCCTTGGCGTTGACCATCGACACGCCCATGCCCGGCACGCTGAACCAATCGGCACCGGCCGCGGCCGAGGCAAAAGTCAGGTCATCTGGGCCCACGTACTTGCCATCTGCATTTTGCATCTGCAAAAAGGTCATGCCGTTTTTCTTGACATAGGCGTATTCCACGTAACCGATGGCGCCTTTGACGCGGGTCACGTTGGCGGCCACGCCTTCGTTGCCTTTGCCGCCCACCGAGGACTCGGCAGGCCACTTGACGGCGGCGTTCTTGCCCACCTTGTCGGCCCACTCTTTGCTCACAGCGCTCAGGTAGTCGGTGAAGTTGTAAGTGGTTCCTGAGCCGTCAGCGCGGTGCACCACGGTGATGGCTTGGTCGGGCAAGGCTTTGCCGGGGTTCAGAGCGACCAAATGGGCGTCGTTCCACTTGGTGATCTTGCCCATGTAGACATCGGCCAACACGGGGCCGGTGATGCGCAACTCGCCGGGCTTGAAGCCCGCCAAGTTCACCACAGGCACGGTGCCGCCAATGATGGCTGGAAACTGCACCATGCCGTCTTTGTCGAGGTCAGCGCCGGGCACGGGTGCGTCAGAGGCCCCAAAGGTCACGGTTTTGGCACGGATCTGGCGGATACCGCCCGAGGAGCCGATGGATTGGTAGTTCAGACCGACATTGGTCTCTTTTTTGTAGGCTTCGGCCCACTTGGCGTACATGGGGTACGGGAAAGTGGCGCCAGCGCCAGTGATGTCGGCAGCAGAACCGGCCAGTGCGGCAAACGCCAAGCCTGCGGCCACCAAGATCGATTTCATTTTCAACATGTGAGCTCCAGTTAAGTAATATTGACTCAAAACCCTTGGACTGCAAGAACTGCCCAAGACATCGTCACTTTATGACTTGATTGTGTCAAATTCATGTCAATCGTGGGCTTGGCGATTTTTATTGAAGTTCACGAAATTGTCATTGTTGATTTTTAAACTTTGAAAATCGTCAACACAAATGCAGGCAAACATGACAAGCAGAAAACTGGACGGCACATCCTTTTTGGATCTGCGGCGGCAACTGGAATCGCGAGGAATCGTTTTTTCCTACTGCGGCTACCTCAACGAGAACATCTTGACCGGGATCGGCAATGCGCTCCAAAGCAAGATGGCGATAGATCACACCGATCAAAAAATATCTCGAGGTATTTTTTCCACCTTCGTGGAGCAAGTCCAAAACGTGATCCGCTACTCGGCAGAAACGATCGGGCCGGAAGAGCGCATAGCACTTGAGCGGCAAGCAGAACAAAACGCAGGGGTCGAAAACTCATCCTCCCTGGACGATGGAGAACTGCGGTACGGATTGATTGCCATAGGCGAATCTCCAGACGGCACCCGATTTGTCACTTGCTCCAATCTGATCGAAAACAAAAATGTGGAGCGCGTGAAGGAATCCTTGGAGTCGATTCGGGGCTTAAACCGCAAAGAGTTGACAACGATGATGCGTGAGCACCTCAAAAAAGGCCCGCCAGAGGGCTCAAAGGGTGCCGGGGTGGGCTTTATCTCAATTGCCCGGGAGGCCAATGGCAACTGGGAATACGACATGGTCCCCATGCCAGACGGAAATTTCACATTTTTTTGCCTCGAAGCCTATTTCTGAGAAAAACCATGGAAAAAATTGACATTCAAGCCACCGCTCGCACGCCATCTATCCAGTTCGACCCTCTGTCGGGGCAGTTCATTCTGGAAGGTGAATCCTATCCTGAGGATACAAAAAAGTTTTACGACACACCATTGAGTGGGGTCTATGAATTTCTAGAAGCCACGCCTAGCGTGGCATGCGTCTTCTCATTTCGACTGAAATACTTCAACAGTTCGTCAGCCAAAGTGCTGATGGACCTGTTCTTGGCCATCGAAGAATCCGCTGCTCGCGGAGCATCCATGAAAGTGCAATGGCACTTTGCAGAAGATGACGACAACATGCAAGAACTTGGAGAGGAATTTTCCGAGGAACTCAATGCCGCCAATTTTGAGTTGGTCACGTTTTGATGAACTGATGGGCACCGCGTGACCGATTCCTTTTTGGCCAAAGAGCAAGAGATCCTCAAAGAATGCGAACGCTTGCTCGCACAAGCGCCGGAGTCCATCGCCACCAGCGACTTCGTCAAGCTGACCAACGACTACGGCCGACTGTTGAAAAATTTGGCGCGCTTGATTCGGATCAGTGACAAAAACGAATTGCGGCTTCAAAGCGTGTCAGATGAGTTGGCCATAGAGAAAAAGAAGTTAGAGGCCCTTGCGGCCCAATTGTCAAAATATTTACCACGCCAAATTTACGACTCCATCTTCAGTGGGGACCAATCACTGGAGATCAAAACCAAACGCCGATTGCTGACTGTTTTTTTCTCGGACATACAGGGATTCACGCAAATATCGTCGGTCGTTCAACCAGAAATATTGACCAAGTACATCAACGCCTATTTTTCTGAGATGTCAGACATTGCTGCGAAGCACGGTGGCACCATCGACAAATTCATTGGCGATGCCATGATGGTCTTCTTTGGTGATCCAGAAAGCCGCGGGCCCCAAGAAGATGCATTGGCCTGCGTCCGAATGGCTTTCGAAATGCAGCGCCGTTTGTCAGAGCTGCACATCCAGTGGGCAAAAGAAGGGCTGCAACACCCCTTCATCACACGCATCGGCATCAACACGGGCTATTGCAATGTAGGCAACTTCGGTAGTCACAGCCGAATGGCTTACACCATCTTGGGCGGCGAAGTGAATTTGGCCGCTCGCATTGAAAGCCAATGCGAGCCTGGCGGCGTCCTGATGTCCCACGAAACCTATGCTCAAGTGAAAAACTATGTGGAGGTCCGCGAGCGCGACCCCATCGAGCTCAAAGGCATCACTTTGCCAGTGAAGACGTATGCGCTTGTCAAAGTCAGCGACACCGACCAATCACAAAAAATGGACCTTCAGATTCGACTGCCAGGTTCGAATAAATTTGTCATCAAACCTGCAAACCTCACCATGCCAGAACGTCTAAGCCTCATCTCCACTTTGAGAGACGTGGCCAACACCCTAGAAGGAGTTTCAGCAAATGATTGAGAAAAAAGTCAAATCCATCCTGCGTCAGCAATGGCAGGTGTCAGAGAACGAAAAGTGCGGTGCGGTGATTTCCGCCATGCGCAAGGATGAAGCGGCCATGGTGGTGCCAGTGTTCAACACGAACCAGGAACCGATCGGTCTGATAGACCGTCAATCAGCCTTGTCCATGGCATCGAACCCCCTGCACTTCTCGGTGTACCAAAATCGAACCGCCAAAATGTTGGTTCAGGAATCCTTTCCGACCTTTGACATTGAGACCAGCATCGACGAAGCGTCGCAGGAAATGATCCGTCTTGGTCATTCGCTGAGCCAAGGCGGCTTCATGGTGACTGAAAATGGTCAGTATGCTGGCATTGGCGTCAACACAGACATGCTGGGGTACCTGGTCGAAGCCAACCATGCGCGCGCTGAAGCATTGCATGAGTTGAACAATGAGATGATCGACAGCGTCAACTACGCAGGGCGAATTCAAGGCAGCTTATTGCCCGACAAAATTCAATTGCGCAAAGACTTGCAATCTGTCGGCGTGCTGTGGGAACCCCGTGACATTGTGGGAGGCGATGTTTACTGGCGCACGCCCGAGGAACACCAAGGCACATTCACCCTCGCCTTGATCGACTGCACAGGCCACGGCGTACCTGGCTCCTTGATGTCGATGCTTGTTGTGACGGCACTGAACAGCATATTTGCAGAGGACCCAGCCATTGCCCCAGGGCAAGCCTTGGCCAAACTTGGCAACACGGTTCGATCTGCGTTAAAGCAAGACAAAGACGATTGCCAATCCAATGACGGCTTTGATGCAGGCATTTGCAAAATTGACCCCCTTGCAGGCAAAGTGACCTTTGCAGGTGCCCGGACCAACTGCTTCATTGTTCCCAAGTCTGAAGACCCCGTGATTCGACTTCAAGGTGAAAAACTGGCATTGGGTTATCCAGGCCGTGAGCCTTACAAGGCCCTGGAAGAATTTGAAGTCACATTTGAGCAATGCAAGACTTTTTTCATGGCGTCTGACGGCGTGTTGGATCAACCCGGCGGAGAAAACAGCCTGGCTTTTGGGCCCAAACGACTCACACAGGCCATCGAATCGAACCGCAGTCTCGACGCCGAGAACATGATGAAAGCCATGAAAAAGGTTGTCGATCAATGGCGGGGTCAGGAACACCGCCGTGACGATGTTTCTGCATTGGCGTTCTCCATTTGAGATGAAAGAGCGGCTTTGATTTTTCTCGAAGCCAAAGCACTCTGACGCTTATGCATAATCGCTTCATGCACATGCATAAGCTGTCAGCCATCACGATGGGCTCACCCTTCTGACAGACAACACGAGTCTTTAATGGATGGCCATGTCGATAGAGCGATTCTTTGAAATTTTGGCCAAACAAAAAAGAGTGGACCAGCTGGTTCGCAACCAAAAAATGTCGCGCCATGACGTGATTGAGTCGCTGGTACAAAAGCAACACGACGCCGAATTGCTGTCAGCACTCAGCGGATTGACTGCCGCCGATCTGGGTGAGACTCTGGAAAAATTACCGCTGGAATATGCACAAATACTTTGGAGCAAATTGCCCCAAAATTTGGAGAATGATGTGCTTTGGGAACTTTCCGAAACGCGCAGCCATGAGCTGGCGAGTGGGCGGGAACCCGATTTTTCAGAAAGTAAATTGGGGGTCTATGCATTGGTCGACGGCAAGATGCTGACCGTCCCAATCACCCACAAAAAAGACTTAGAGGGTGTCAAACCTATCTGGGTCGATTTGATCAATGCATCCAAAGCACAGAGAGCTTTCATCGGTGCGCACTTCAACATCGAACTGCCAGATCCATTGTTGGAAACAGACTTAGAGGTCAGCGCTCGATTTCACGTTGAAGAGGGCGACCAGATCCATTTGCACTCTAATTTTTTGCGCGACCGCTCCGGCGATTCGCGCAGCGTGCCAGTGGCATTCATCCTGCACGAAGGTATTTTATTTTCTTTGCGCAGTGAAGATCTGCCAGTTTTTCGACTGCAAAAGCGCCTTGCAAAGACAAAGCCAGATTATGTCAAAGACAGCATTGACGTCTTGCTGGATCTCTATGGCGCAGATGTTGAAAGTTCCGCCGATTTTTTAGAGAACATCTACGCCACACTGGGGCGCATTGGCCACATGGTCTTGCATGAGTCGGTCACTGACCAACAAGCAGCCAGCACTTTGGCCCAAATTGCCGAAGAAGAAGACCACAACGGGCGAATTCGCAGCAACATTTTGGACACGCAACGTGCATTGAATTTTTTGATCCGTGGTCGACTGCTGTCCGCGAGACAAATGGAGGACGCAAAACAAATCTTGCGCAACATTGAATCGCTCAATAGCCACACATCTTTCTTGTTTGACAAGATAAATTTTTTGATGGATGCAACCATCGGTTTCATCAACATCAACCAGAACAAGCAAGTGAATAAATTGACAATTTTCAGCGTGGTGTTCATGCCCATCAACATCTTGGCGGGCATTGGCGGCATGTCTGAATTTTCAATGATGACCCAAGGCATCGACTGGCCTGTGGCCTACGGTGGGTTTGCACTGGGGTCGGCCTGCCTCGGACTGCTGACATACCTGGCACTCCAACGCTTTGGCGCAAAGCCTGGCAAGGGCCACAAGTCAAATCAAAGGGCTTGATCAAAGCATGACTTGAGCAATGTGGTCTGCATAGTGGTTGAGCTCAGGCACCCGTTTACCCTGTATTTTTGCCAAATCGTCGTACCGCCTCAATCTGACTGAATCTTCAGCAAACGGCAGCGCGATGAAGGCTTGCGCCTGGGTCTCTGTGAATGCACCGCCTTGCTGCGCCAGGCTATGTTTCGAAGCGTCTGACAATTCGTCCCAATAGCTCGGATAGACCGCGCACAAATACCGCTTGGCATCCACGTGGAGGCGAATTGGCTCAAGCACTGCATCTGGAAATAAATTGCGTAAAAAAGGCAATGCAATGTATTGGTGCAGGTCGTCTTTATCGGACGCAACAGTTGATTCCCCATCCCGGCTGTTCGCTAACAAATGTCCAACATCGTGCAACAAAGCCGCCACAATATTTTCAGCAGGTTCACCCGCTTGTTCTGCCAAATGCGCGCATTGCAAGGCGTGCTCCAACTGACTAACCTCCTCGTTGCCGTACTGTGCGTGACCTTTGTACTGCAATAGGCTGACGAGATCTTCAATATAAAGGCTCATGGTTGCTCTCAAATAAATAGTCGTCGAATGCTGGAAGAAGTCACATCGATCAAGCTGACCGTCACGACAATGATGATCATGACTGCACAGGTTTCTGCGTACTGAAAGCCTCGAATAATTTCCCAAAGCACCACGCCGATGCCGCCTGCACCGACCATACCCACCACGGAGGCAGAGCGCACATTGGATTCAAATCGGTACAACGCAAATGAAATCCAAAGGGGTGTGACTTGTGGAATAACACCATAGATGATCTCGTGCAACGACGATGCACCAGTAGATCGAATGCCCTCAACAGGCTGCGGATCAATCGCCTCAACCGCCTCCGAAAACAATTTGGCCAATACACCTGCGGTGTGTATCCACAGCGCCAATACACCAGCGAAAGGCCCCAGCCCCACAGCCACGACAAACAGCATGGCAAATACCATTTCGTTGATGGCGCGGCACGCATCGAGTACGCGTCGGACAGGTTGATAAACCCACCATGGCACGATGTTGGCCGAAGCCAAGAGCGACAAAGGGACAGCAGTCACCACAGCCAAGGCAGTGCCCCACAGAGCGATCTGCAAAGTCACGACCATTTCGTTGACGTAAATGCGCCACTGCGAAAAATTAGGCGGAAAAAAATCGGCCGCGTACGACGCCATGTTGCTGGAGTCGCGCAGCAATTCCATTGGGCGCATGTCCGCGCCCTGCCAGGATGAGGCAAGCAACATCACCACAAGCCCCCAAGCCAAGTAGCCCATCAAGCTTCGTTTGACTGTGGACGCCTGTGCCAGCATCTGGAGTTTGAGATCGACTGTAACGGACATGAGGCCAGGGGGTATGGCTTACTTCAAGGCCGCCAACTGCTGATCAATTTCCGACAACTTGGACTTCTTTTCAGACTCTGCCAAGGTGGTATCGGCCTCGAGCTTGTTGCGTTTGGCAAAGAGATCCAACTGCCGAATCGGCTTGAGCTGATCGTTGGTGGATGCCTTGAAGCCAGACAATTTGTTGATTTTCATCACGATGTCTTTTTCTCGGGCATCGGTTTTGGCGTAGTTGTAAAAGAAGTTCTTGATTTTGGCTTTGCTGGTTTCCGGCAAATTTTTGCTGATCACCATGGGGTCCGATGGGATCAATGGCGATGTCCAAATGATCTTGATCTCTTTGAATTTCTCAGCTTGACGCTCTTTGATCTTGTCAAGGTTTTCGCTGTTGTTGGTGGCCACATCCACCTGCTTGTTGGCGATGGCCAAGGCATTTGTTTCGTGGTTCGCATTGCGAACCACTTTGAACAGTGTCTTGGGGTCTTGCTTGTTTTGTGCAAAAACATAGAAGCCAGGCACCAGAAAACCGGAAGTGGAATTGGGATCGCCATTGCCAAAGCTCAGGCTTTTTCCACTCTTAAATACATCCTCCAGCCCCTTGAGCGGGCTGTCTTTATGGACAATCAGGTGAGAGTAATAGCCTTGAGTCCCATCGGCATTGACCATCTGCGCAAAAATTTCAGCGTTTGAACGGTCCACGGCTTCCATTGCCGACTTGTTGCCCAGCCAAGCGACATGCACTTTGTTGAACCTCATGCCTTCAATGATGCCGGCATAGTCCGGGGCGAAAAATGCATTGATCTTCATCCCTGTTTGTTTGGCCATGTCGTCCAACAATGGCTGCCAGTCTGCCTTGAGGTTTTGAGAGGATTCGGTCGAGATGATGCCGAAGTTGATGTCCTGCGCCATAGCGCCTGCCAAACTCAGACCCAGAGCCAATGCGACCCCAATTTTTTTAAACATGCGAAACTCCAAAAGGTTTGAATAAAAACTCAAAGCGACACTTCATGCCGCCTGCAAATGCCCCAAACTCAACGGGTATTCAAAAGGTGCTGATTGCGCCTGAGTGGGTGACAGCGCAGACAGCAGCTCACTGCCACTCAAAAACTCCTGCGCGGCCATGCCATAGAGATCGCGCAACAAGGCCGGTGTGAGCGCGGTCGAGGGACCGTCGAACACCACTTGGCCTTGGTTCAAAGCCACGATGCGAGGGCAATAGCGAATGGCCATGTCCACCTGATGCAAAGAAACCAAGACCGTGCGGCCGTCTTCGCGCTGAATACTGGACAGGATCTCCATGACCTTGCGCGAGGACTCGGGGTCGAGTGAGGCGATCGGCTCATCGGCCAGCACCAGACGAGCGCCCTGCACCAGCGTGCGCGCAATCGCAGCGCGCTGTTGTTGGCCACCCGACAGGGTTGATGCACGTTGAGCGTAGCACTCCAAGATGCCCACCCGCGACAAGGCATCCAATGCCAAAGTGCGCTCCGAAAGGTTGAACCACCTCAGCAAACTGCGCCACCATGGCAAGCAGTGCAAACGTCCAACCAAAACGTTCATCAGCACCGGCAAACGGTCGATCAAATTGAACTGCTGGAATACAAAGCCAATTTCACTGCGTATGCTTCGAATGTCACCTGAAATCCGTCCTTCACGCTGAACACAGCGGCCATTGACTTCAATCAGGGAACCTTTATTGGCATCGGCCGCCAAAAGACCTGCCACCATGCGCAGCAGTGTCGACTTGCCCGAGCCCGAAGCACCAATCAATGCCACCATTTCCCCATCAGCAACATGGAGGTTGATGTCGCGCAAGGCATGCCGACCATTGGCAAAATGTTTGTCCGTGTTTTCAATTCTCAATGCCATGACGATCTCTGTCCCAGCTGTCTATACAAGGACAGTGTGCGAAGCACCTGTGACATCTGTTTGACAAATTACGGAAGATTGCATGTCAGGCTGCCCCGCTCACAGCACCCGCTGGCCAGCACGCCAGACTGCGCGAACCACGCCATGACGCTGACCCTGCTGCAAACGGACCCAGCGCACCTGAATCAAATCAGCGCGCAAACCGGTCGAAATTTGCCCCCGGTCTTGCAACCCGGTGGCCCGGGCCGGGTGCAGAGTGACCGTCGCCACGGCTTGAGGCAGCGTGAGGATTTCGTCCTGGACCAGCCGCGCCACGGCGCTGAGCATGCTGCCCGGTACGTAGTCTGACGAGACGATGTCCAGCAAACCATGACGTGCCAACTCGGACGCAGCCACATTACCTGAGTGCGAACCGCCACGCACCACATTGGGTCCACCCATCACATTGAGCAGCCCATGGGCGTGTGCTGTGCGCGCCGCCACCAAAGTGGTCGGGAATTCTGACATGCTGGCCCCCTCGGCATGGGCCTGCATGACATGTGCAATGGTGGTGTCGTCATGACTGGCCAAAGCGATGCCATGGGTGCGGCAATAGTCCACAAAATACGCCCGATGCGGCTCAGCATAACGGTCTTGCAACTCACCGGAATGGGCTACTTGGCGCTCAAATTTCTCGTTCGACCAACCCTTTTTACCGGTGTAATAAGTGCGCGCCTGCTCAATATTTTCCCATTGGCGCTGACCGGGTGTGTGATCCATCAACGATATGAGCGACAAGCGTGGGTGCTTGTAAAAGGGCTCAAACAACTCGATGGTATTAGGCGCGGGTAATTCGCAGCGCACATGAAGATGGTGGTCAGCACGCAACAATCCCTCACGGGAGCATGCGTCCATGGCACTGAGTACCGAGCCCCATGTGCTGCCACGCAAGCTGTCTGGATCCGCATCACCCACCCCCAGCGCATCAAAAACAGTGGTGATCCCAGCAGCAGCCACTTCAGCATCATGGGCGATCAAGGCGGGTATTTCTGCCCATTGCACTTTGGGCCTAGGCATCAAATGCCGCTCGAAGTTGTCGGTGTGCATCTCAACGAATCCGGGCATCAAATCATCACCTTCCAAGTCAATGCCCTGCGCGTGATTCACCACGCCTTGGTGCACCGCGTCAATGCGGCCGTCCTTGACTTGCAAACTGCCGTGCACCACTTCGCCTGCCAGCACTATGCGTGCATTTTTGATGACCATTGAACTCATGGCGCACTCCTGAATTGGGCCATGTCCACACGACGTGTGGCCACGGCAGCAGCCACGTAGGCATCATGAAAAATACCAACCACCGCAGCACCACGCTCGATGGCTTCGTCGATGAGTTCGATCACAGTTTGCGTATTGACGCTGTCCAGAGATGCTGTCGGTTCATCCAGCAGCAGGATGGGACGAGGCTTGATCATGTTGCGAGCAATATTGATGCGTTGTTGTTCACCGCCAGAGAATGTCGCTGGTGGCAAAGACCACAGCCTCTCGGGAATACGCAAACGGCTGAGCCAGGCTCGTGCTTGCTCACGCGCAAAGGCCAAGTCTGTGGTGTGGTCGCTCCCATCACCGAGCAGCGCCTCGGCCACCACATCAAGCGCCGAAACCCGAGGAATCACGCGCAGGAACTGGCTGACATAACCCACCGTGTCCTGGCGCATGCGCACCAACTCGCGCGGCGTGGCGCTGCACAGCTCCAACAGACTGCCATTGGCCAGCTGCACCTCAATTTGTCCGGTTGTGGCTCGGTAATTGGCGTAAATGAGTTTGAGCAAGGTGCTTTTTCCCATGCCCGATGGACCATCCAGCACAAGGCATTCGCCCGGCCCCACCGACAGATTGACCTGATTGAGCACGTGCAGTGCCGTGCCGTTTTGGTGGTGCAGCGTGAATCGCTTGGAAACATTTTTCAGTTGCAACATGGTGTGTGCTCGACAAGTGCGGGCCAGCGCATCAAGGTTGTAAAACCGAAGACACCAGCAATTGGGTGTAAGGATGCTGGGGGTCGTCCAGCAGCTGATCGGTCAGCCCGGCCTCCACCACTTTGCCGCGTTGCATGACGATCATGCGGTGCGCAAGCAGCCGAGCTACGGCCAGATCGTGGGTGACAATGACCACTGCCAACTGCATCTGCCGGGTGAGTTGACGAAGCATGTCGAGCAGACGCGCCTGCACCGACACGTCCAAGCCGGAGGTGGGCTCATCCATGAACACCAGACGCGGGTGGGTGACCAAGTTACGCGCGATTTGCAGACGCTGGCGCATACCCCCAGAAAAAGTGCGAGGCGCATCGTCAATTCGAGCCGCATCGATTTCCACACGCTGCAGCCAGTCTTGCGCGGTGTTTCGCAGCTGCCCGTAATGCCGCTGACCCAACCCCATGAGACGCTCGCCGACGTTGGCACCAGCCGACACATCCATGCGCAAACCATCGGCCGGGTTCTGATGCACAAATCCCCAGTCGGTGCGCGCCAAAAGGCGTTGCTGCGCTTCGCTCATGGCATAGATGTCTTGCAACTTGCCCTCGCGCGACAAAAATTCGACCAGACCATTGTCTGGTCGACTGCGGGCGGCAATGGCATTGAGCAAAGTGGTTTTACCCGAGCCAGACTCACCGACCACGGCCATCACTTCACCAGGCCACAGCTCAAAGCTGGCCTCTTGCAGCACCACCCGCTCGCCATAGCGTTTTCCCACCCCTTGCACACGCAACAAAGGCAAGGTGTTGTCAAGGGTTTGCATGTTCGATCTCGATCACAAAACTGAAGCCGTGACGCTGAAAGCCCAAGGACTCGTAAAAGGCATGGGCCGCTTGGCGTTTCTGGTTGGACGACAGGACGAGCTTGTAGCAAGCGCTTTGCTGCGCCAGCAACATGGCATGTTGCATCATCTGTCGGCCAATGCCTTGGCCGTGCCGGTTCGGGTGAACAACCACATCTTCCACAATGGCAGAGGAACTGCCCAGATGTCCCAAGTTGTGCATGATCAGCAGCGCGTAAGTTCCAACCACTTCGCCCGAGGCGTCGCCATCGCAAGACACGAAAAGGCGGTAACTGGGATAACGCTGAAACTGGGCCCATACCTGCTCGGCATCGGCAAGCGACAAGACACGGCCATCGTCCATCGCGGGTTGGGCATACAAGGCCAGCACGGCAGGCAGATCGGCCTTGAGCGCCTCACGAATCCAAAGACTCATGACGATTCTCCGGGCAAGGATAAAGCGCTGTCGTCCTGGCGGCTTTGGCAGTAATCCGAATCCGAGCACACATGCATGCGGCCACCGGCATCGTCGGTGATGACCTCGTCCAGGAAGGAGTCTTCAGCACCGCACAGTGCGCAGACAGCATGCCATTTCTGCACCTCAAAGGGATGGTCTTCAAAAGCCAGACTCTCAACCACCGTATATGGCGGCACCGCGTAAATGCGTTTTTCACGGCCTGCACCAAACAACTGAAGCGCTGGGTTCATGTGCAACTTCGGGTTATCGAACTTGGGGATTGGCGAGGGCGACATGATGTACCGGTGGTTCACCATCACAGGGTAGTCGTAGGTGGTGGCGATGTGGCCATAGCGCGCGATATCCTCATAGAGCTTCACATGCATGAGGCCGTATTCGGCTAGACCGTGCAGGGTGCGTGTTTCGGATTCGCGGGGCTCCAAACGCTGCATGGGCTCGGGGACAGGCACCTGGTAAACGATGATTTGGCCTTCCACCAACGGTTTTTCTGGAATGCGGTGGCGTGTCTGGATCAGCGTTGCTTCGTGTGTACGGGTGGTCGTGCGCACCCCAGCAGTTCTTTCAAAAAAACGGCGGATGTTGACCGCATTGACCGTGTCGTCTGAGCCCTGGTCAATCACCTTCAGGGCGTCGTCAGGTCCGATCACCGAGGCCGTGACCTGGATGCCCCCCGTCCCCCAACCGTAAGGCAGTGGCATTTCGCGCGAACCAAAAGGGACCTGATAGCCGGGAATAGCCACCGCCTTGAGCAAGGCACGACGGATCATGCGCTTGGTGCGTTCGTCCAGGTAGGCGAAATTCACTTCTGGACCCGTACCCTGCTCGCCCACAGGCAACAGTTCCGTCACATCTTGCGCAGCAGTCATGGCTGACCTTTGTCTGTCAACGCATCGACGGACGCGCGCATTTTTCGAACCAGCTCCAGCTCAGACTGAAAGTCCACGTAATGCGGCAATTTCAAGTGCTGAACAAAGCCCGAGGCTTCCAGGCTGTCGCTGTGAGAAAGCACAAATTCCTGCATCTGAGCGGGTGACTCGATGGCCTCACCCAACTCATCTGCACGCAATGCTCGATCCACCAAACTCATGGCCATGGCCTTGCGCTCGCTGTGACCAAAGGCCAGGCCATAGCCTCGGGTGAATTGGGGTGGTTCTGTTTTGCTGCCACCAAACTGGTTCACCATTTCACACTCTGTGATCTCGATGTCACCGATCGAAATTGAGAAACCCAACTCTTCAGGCACCAACTCGACAGCCAGCTGACCCATGCGAATTTCACCCACAAAGGGATGGGTGTGAGAATAGCCACGCTGGGTTGAGTAGGCCATGGCCAGTAAGAAGCCTTCATCGCCACGCGCCAGGTTTTGCAGCCTGGTGGCCCGGTCTGCTGGAAAACGCAGTGGCTCGCGTGTCAGGTCCATGGGCGCAGGATCGTTTGCCGGACAGGGCTGCATTTCGATCAAGCCTTCTTGGTTGAGCAAATCCACCACACGTGGCACCGTTGCAGGGGATACTCCCTCGGCGGGGCTCAAGCCAGAGCACTGCGAATCTGGCTGTGCCACCTCATGATCAACCTGGGCAAGCAAGGTGAAGTCCAGCAAGCGCTGTGTGTAGTCGTAAGTGGGGCCTAGAACCTGCCCACCCGGCACATCCTTGAAAGTGGCGGAAATGCGGCGGTCCAGTTGCATGCGAGATGTATCCAAAGCACAGGTGTTACCCAAACGGGGCAATGTGGCACGGTACGCGCGCAACAGGAAAATCGATTCAACCAAGTCGCCACTGGCTTGCTTGATGGCCAAAGCGGCCAGCTCAGGGTCGTAAACCGATCCTTCTGTCATCACCCGGTCAACCGACAGTTTGAGCTGATGACGGATTTGGGCAACACTCAATTCGGGATGAACCTTGTCACCACGGCGCTGCTCTTCAAGCAATCGGTAACTGCCCAAAATAGCGGATTCCCCCCCCTTGACGGCAACGTACATGTCACGGCTCCCTTGTAGACAAGATTTGAGTCGAGCGGGGCAAACCAGCCACCTGTTTGGCAGTGGCTAAAAACAAATCCACACCTCGGGGGAATTTGCTGTGGTTATCGGCCCATTGCTGCTCAAAGTCACTGGGCAACCCAGTCACTTTCAACTGCCGTGTCAGGGCAATCCCCGGACCTTGCAGCAACCAACCGCTTGCATCTGCCTGCAAATCCTGCACCTCGATCACGCACGTGGCCGCCTGGTCAGGACAGGTGTCAGTGCCCATGCGCAAGTCCTGCAAAGCGGGCATTGAATCACCGTGAGCCACCCAAAGGAACTGCGCTTGAGCGACATCACGGGTCAGCTGGCAGCCCGTGTGAAACCGCAACCAAGCAGCGGCATCACTGTGCACCAGCGCAGATGACAACCAAAGCGTGGTGTCAGCATCCAACAACCCCAACAACAATGCTGCAGCGGCGCCGTGGCCTTGTGCAGGCAATGCGGTGTCAAGGGGCAGGTTACAGGGTCGACCGGGATGCGACAAGGCATCGAGTGCGGCGCGGAAAACCGCCTGGCTGCCAAATGCTTCGTTGTGAAAGCCCGCAACCATTTGACTAAGCTGGGGGGTGTTCATTCGACCTCTGCCTCTTCGCTATCTCCCGCTTCGCGGGCAACGGTCAAAAAATCCACCTTGGTGGTCTGAGCGCGTTGATGCCGTTGCCATTGAATTTTTTCGAGGTATTGACGAACCGGCTCCAGCAAGGACAGCTGCAACGCCTCATGGCGCGTGGGGTCTTGCAGCAGGGCATCTGCCAAAGCGGCCAGTCGGGCCTGCCGATGGTTTCGCCCCAGCACGTAGGAGACGCCGACTGCACTGCTGCCAACATCGTGAGCCAAGCGAAGGGCACAACGAGTGACAGTGATTTCACCGACATTGAAACGCTCGCCTGTTCCACCAATCCGACCTTGCACCATCATCAGACCCGTTTCTGGACGTCGCAGCCACTGTGGTGTCAGCGCAGCATCAACGGCCAAAGCCGACTCGAGCAAGTCCTCAGGTGCACGGGCCAAAAGCGCTATCCACTGTTGCCTTTGCGCGTGCTGACTCTCCCCTTCAATGGACACATCACTGTCAAACGCATGAAACATCGTTGTGGCACCCTGTCACTTGGCTAAATAATTCCAACAAGCTTTTGAGCATAGGCAAACCTTGTGTAGCTTTCATGACAAAACTACTCTCGCCCTTCCAGCAGCATCACTGCGACCAAGAAGCGTCTCAACACAGCCCACCGCGCGACAGCATCTGGCGTCGAAAAGTCCACAACTGGGCTTTGCCCACTGGATACACGAGCGACGGCATTTCGCACCGTGTGAATGTGGTCGCGCAATTCGTACACATTGAATGTCCATTCACTTGGTTTAAGTGTGATTGTTGGACCTTGAGCACTCAGCACCATGAATACTGAAACCACCAGAGCCGAATTGCCTTACCGCTGCGCGGTGTACTTTGCACCCACAACCGACACCGATGAATGGCAGCTTGGCAGCCAATGGCTTGGCCGCTGTGCAGCAACAGGTCAAACATTGCCACAACCTGACATAGCCGGAGTAGAGAAATCTACACTCATGGCCTGCACGGCAGAGCCGCGCCGATATGGCTGGCACGCCACGCTCAAAGCCCCCTTCTCACTGGCACCTGATCAGGACATGGCATCAACAATCCAAGCCCTGCGGCGACTGGCCGACACTTTGCCATCGTTCACTCTGCCCCCCTTGCGGGTGAGCACATTGGGTCAGTTTTTGGCGTTGCGTCCAGAAGGTGACATGCAAAAAATACAAAGCCTCGCTGCAGCCTGTGTCAAGCAACTGCACCATTTGGCCCTGCCGCTGAGTGATGCTCAATTGGCACGCCGAAGGCAAACTGCGTTGTCGCCATCTCAAGACCTTATGCTTCAAACTTGGGGCTACCCATGGGTGTTGGATCATTTCCGCTTTCACTTATCACTCACAGGACCACTTGATAAACTGCCTCTTGAAGTAAGGGTCGCCTTGATTGAGGCAGCACAAAGGCGATTCCACGCCCTTCCTGCTTGGCACTTTGAACACATCGCCCTTTTTGTAGAACCTCACCCTGGCGCTGACTTTGAACTCGTGGAACACATGGAGTTAAGAGGATGAGCCAAGGTCTGATTTATGTTGTGGGACCCTCTGGCGCTGGCAAAGACAGCGTCTTGAATTGGCTCATGCAGCATCTGCCCGAAAATTTACCGGTGCACTGGGCACGCAGAACCATCACTCGGCCCTGCACATCCGGTTCCGAAATGCATGAAACAATGACCGAGTCCGATTTCAATCGGGTACTGGCAGATGGTGGTTTTGCAATGTCCTGGCAAGCCAATCGGCTGCACTATGGCATTCGCCATCGCGAACTGCAAAGCCTGTCCAGCGGTCGTTGGGTTGTGGTCAATGGATCAAGGGCGTACTTGGCGCAGGCACAGCTGCGTTGGCAGGGTATGCAGGTTGTTCACATTACGGCCCATACAGACACGCTCGCACAAAGGCTCGTGAGTCGCCAACGCGAAACCTCTGAAGAAATCGCGCAACGCATCGCACGAGCCCAGGCTTTTGATGCCCCAGTGGATGCGATTGAAATACACAACAATGGCACTTTGGAACAAGCGGGCTTGCAGTTGCTTACGGCATTGCAAAAACTTCTTAACAAGCCGGCCTAAAAAACCCAATCACGGCTGAGCCACAAAACTGACACACCAAAGTCACACCGCTGCAACGTGAACCGATGACCATCCCTTCATCACAGATGGGGTCATCATGAAAATCACAGTGGTAGGTGCAGGTTATGTGGGGCTGGTGACAGCAGCTTGTTTGGCCAAGTTGGGCGTCAAAGTGGTCTGTCTGGACAAAGACATTTTTCGAGTCCAGATGTTATCCAAAGGCCAAGTGCCCATTTATGAGCCAGGACTGAACGAGCTTCTCAGCCAAAATTTGGCAGAAGGTCGCCTCCAATTCACCACCGACGCGCAAATGGCGATTGAACACGCAGAGGCCGTCTTCATTGCTGTGGGCACGCCCCCCCAAGAAGATGGATCAGCCGATCTGAGCCATGTTCTGACCGTTGCTGGCTTGATCGGGCAGTACATGACCGAACACAAGCTGGTGATCAACAAGTCAACCGTCCCCGTCGGCACCGCCGACAAAGTCCGCCAAGTCATTGCAACCGCGCTCGCGGCGCGTGAACGAACCGACCTGAGCCACGACGTGGTCTCCAATCCGGAGTTCTTGAAAGAAGGTGCAGCCATTGATGACTTCATGCACCCCGACCGGATTGTGGTGGGCATCGACGAAGGCCCGCATGCCGCGCACAGCAAACGGTTATTGCAATCGCTGTATGCCAGCTTCAACCGCCACCACGAACGCATGGTCTGGATGGATGTGCGCAGCGCCGAATTGACCAAATATGCCGCCAACGCCATGCTGGCCACGCGCATTTCCTTCATGAACGAGATCGCACAGTTGGCCGACAGCCTGGGCGCAGACATCGACAAAGTGCGCCGAGGCATTGGTTCAGACAGCCGCATTGGCCCCAGTTTTTTGTATGCAGGCTGTGGTTATGGCGGCAGCTGCTTTCCCAAAGACACCCGCGCACTGGTTCAAGCTGCCAGCGAACAGGGGCTTGAGATGGAAATGGTTCAAGCGACCGAAAAAGTCAATGCAAAACAAAAATTACGCCTGGTCGAGCGGTTGCTGCAAATCTATGGCCCTGACTTGACAGGTCTGAAGGTTGCCGTCTGGGGTTTGGCCTTCAAACCCAACACAGACGATGTGCGCGAGGCCACCAGCCGTGTACTGATCCGCAGGCTCTTAGAACTTGGCGCCGAAGTTGCTGGGTTTGATCCCGTTGCCGGGCAAGAAACTTTGGATGCTTTGCGAACAGATTGCACAGATCAACCGGCATTGTTGCAGGGCTTCAAATTGGCCGAATGCGAAATGCAAGCGCTCGAAGACGCAGATGTTCTGATGGTGGTGACCGAATGGAAGTTGTTCCAGAATCCTGACTTTGAGGCCATGAAAAAAAGCATGCGTCTTCCTTGCATCTTGGATGGGCGCAACCTGTACGACCCACAAGATCTTCAGGCCATGGGCATCGCCTACCAAGGTATTGGTCGCGGCAACAGCCTGTTCAAAGAGCTGGCCGCCATGCACCAGCACTGGGATCCACTGCACAGCAGCAGCGAGCGGACTGCTGTAGCAGCGCGTCATTTGGCTGAATTTGTCAGCCGTTGAGCGAATGCCCAAAGGTTTTTACCGACTGATCAGCGCACAGTTTTTCTCTGGTCTGGGTGACAACGCCCTGATGATTCTGGGTATCTTTTTTTTGCGTGAGCAGGGCTACCCGGGCTGGTGGTCTCCACTGCTGAAGTTTTCCTTCACATTGGCCTATGTTTTGCTAGCGCCGTTGATGGGCCCCTTGGCCGATGCGTTCGCAAAGCCACGACTCATGGCCTTGATGAACGGACTGAAGATCGCTGGACTGCTGCTGCTGGTGTCCGGTATGCATCCGCTGTTGTGCTTTGCCCTGATGGGCATGGCCGCGGCAGCCTATGCCCCAGCCAAATACGGCCTGGTCACCGAATCTGTGCCACCCAGTTTGCTGATCCGCGCCAATGCCTGGCTGGAGGTCAGCGTTGTGATGTCGGTGATTCTGGGGGCTGCACTGGGTGGCTTGCTGATACAACTGAGCCTGCGCTGGCCCATTTTGGACAGCCTGTCATGGGGTATGTGGACATCGATTCGCAATGCATTTTTAGGTGTGCTCTGCGTTTACCTGATAGCCAGCGTGCTCAATGTGGGGCTGCCCTTGGGACGTTTCGAGCGTCCTCGGGAAGCGATCACGCGCTCGGCCATATCTTGGAGAAGCTTCTGGGTGTACCAACGCATTCTGTGGCGAGACCCGCTGGGTCAAATCAGCTTGTTCGTCACCACCTTGTACTGGGGCGTGGGGGCCACACTGCCCTTTTTGGTTCTGCTGTGGGCCGACCAGGCCCTCGGACTCCCCATCCAGCAAGCTGCCTACCTGCAAGCACTTGTCGCTGTGGGTGTGATTTTTGGTGCGCTTGCTGCCGCTCGTCTGTACCGCTTGCACACTGCGCGCAAAGCCATCCAGATGGGTTGGCTGTTGGTGGTTTTGCTGCCCCTTATCGCTTGGGTCGACACGCTCTGCTTGGGACTGCCCATGCTGCTGCTGGCAGGAGCCGCAGGCGGCTTGTTGCTGGTGCCGATGAACGGATTGCTCCAATACCGAGGCTTCAAGCTGCTGTCTGCAGGCCGCTCTATTGCTGTACAAGGCTTCAACGAAAACCTCAGCGTGTTGATCATGCTGGGGGCCTACAGCGCCATGCTGGCTGTTGATTGGCCACTGTGGGTCATCATGACGTTGTTCTCACTTGTGATGGCAGCGGGTACAGGATTCGTGTGCCTGAACATGCACCAAAACGTGCAGCGGCGGCAAAGATGAAGCTCCGAGTTCAGGCCTCAATACAGATCAAAAGACCAAACTCTTGCCAATCACTTGCCGGAAGTATTTCTCCACTTGCATCGTGATGTTGTCCCAATCCATGTCGACCACGCTGTCACGGGCGGCTTGTCTCATGGCATGGATCGCGGCGGCAGATGGCAATGTACGTTGCGCTGCATCCAAAAACTGGGCATCGGCCTCGCCCGGCACCAGCCAACCATTTCGCCCCGTGACCACATGCTCAGCTGCTGCAGCGCAGTCAAATGCCAACACAGGTGTACCGCAGGCCAAGGACTCTAGGGTCACATTGCCAAACGTTTCCGTCAGGCTGGGGAACACAAACAGGTCGGCTGACGCGTACAACTCGGCCAATTGCTGATGGCTGCACATGCCCGTGAAAATGGCTTCCGGGCACCTGCTCTGCAATTGGTTGCGGTAAGGACCGTCGCCGGCAAGCACCAGCCGCACATCTTTGCCTTGCGTTTTCATGGCTTCAAAAGTGGCCAGGGTCAAGTCCAAGTTTTTTTCTTTGGCCAGCCTACCGACCGAGAGCAGCACCAAAGTGTCTGGCCCAGCCGCCCAACTCGATCGCAATTCGGCACTTCGGCGCTCGGGCTTGAACAAGCGCGTATCCACGCCGCGCCCTACCACCTGAAGATTTTGGAAGCCAGAGACGGCCAATTGCTGGCGCAACTGGTGCGTGGGTACCATGGTCAGTTGGGTGTGGTTATGGAACTTGCGCAAATACCCCATGATGGGTTTACTCAGCCAGGCCGCACCGTAATGCTTGCTGTAACTGTGAAAGTTGGTCCTGAAATCTGACGTGGTCGGTATTTTTAAGAATCGCGCCGCTTGCAATGCAGACCAACCCAATGGCCCTTCTGTGGCAATGTGGACCACATCGGGGCGTTGCAAGCTCCATGTACGCACCAGGCCCCTTTTGTTGGGCAAGCCCAGCTTGAGTTGAGGGTAACGCGGTATGGGCAAGCCACGCTGCAGCAACTGCTCCAAGCCCGAAGCCTGCTCGGGCAATTCGTGTTTTGTCTGTCTGGGCCTGATCAATTGCACAGAATGGTTACGAGCGCACAAGCCCTGCACCAGCCGCGACAGTGTCAAGGCCACACCATTGACTTCGGGTGGCCAAGTCTCTGTCACCACAGCCAACCTGAGTGGTTGCAACTGCGGTAAGAAACTTTCCATCACAAAGCGGTCTTCAACTTGGGCATCCATGTGCTCATCATCCTGTGTGAAGCAATGCGCCATGAAACCACACCAACAAGTCGATGGCATGGCATTTTGATGACATTTTGGTTTGTCATTTTTCTTTCATCACAAACAGCCAAGATCTGCATGTTTGCAACTCTACAGGTACCAACGTGAAAGATTTTTTAGAAGCTCTCCGTGTCCAGCGCTGGGACGATCACCGCTATTACCACCACTGCCGCATCAACCAATCTCTGCACCTTCTCAGCGCCATTTCGTTCGTGGCGTCCTATGCGTTGTTGTTCATTGATCCGGCCTGGGCCGCTTTGCTGGCCTGGATGGTATCAATGACTTCACGCCAATCTGGCCATTTCTTTTTTGAGCCTTTGGGCTACGACGAAGTCAACCAGGCTTCCAATGACTACAAAGAAGAAATCAAAGTGGGCTACAACCTCAGACGCAAAGTCGTGTTGTTGAGCATTTGGGCGGTCTTGCCTTTGGCCATCTACATGAATCCGGGCTTGTTTGGATTAATGCCCGAGCACGATGGCTGGGTGAGCTATCTGCACAATGTTGGCTCCGCCTGGCTTTACTTGGGCGTGGGTGCGTTGCTCTTTCGCGGCTTACACCTGTTCATGCTCAAGGGGGTTCAAACGGGTCTGGTGTGGATGACCAAGATCGTGACCGACCCTTTCCACGACATTTACCTTTACCACAAGGCCCCTTTCCAACTGCTTCGTGGCGAGCGCTTTGAAAAGCGCCATCCCTCACATCAGCTGCAGGCCTGATGCATTCGTCTGCGCCAAAGTGCCATGCAAAGGGCCCCGAGACGGGGCCCTTTTTGCGATCAAACCATACCCAGTGTTTCTTTCAAGATGCGGCGGCGAATGGCCTTGTTGGTCAGGACACCATCGTGCCACCACCAGCCATCGTGGCGCATCTGTTCGGCCGCCAACACGCAGCGCGCCAGCACGGCCTCAAAGTCAGCATCGCTGTAGTTGAGGCTGAAAATCAAACGCCCTGTGCCCACCCAGCTGAGGGCCAAACCATGCAAGCGCAGGTAGTACTGCAACATCCAGTTATAGCGGCTAGGCGTGGTGTAACTCAGCGTCCAGACACTGCTCATGTTGGCCGCACGCACTGGCAAGTTGTGTTCACCCATGACTGCGTTAAAGCGCTCACGGCGTGCATTCCAGCGCTCGTCCAGGTTTTCATACAGGGCCAGCGTTTCGGGTTTGTCCAATGCATCCAAAAACGCCGCCATAGAAGCCATCACCACGGGGTGCGCATTGAACGTACCTCGGGCAAAACAGATGTCTGCGGGTCGGTCATCTCGCCAACGGCGCATCCACGAGGCGCGGCCGCACACCACACCAACTGGAAAGCCGCCGCCCAAGGTTTTTCCATAAGTCACAAGGTCCGCTTGCACACCAAAATAGGCCTGAGCGCCACCGGGCGCCAGACGAAAACCCAGAAACACTTCATCAAAAATCAAGGCAATGCCTTTTTGAGTGCACACCTCACGCAGCGCCTTGAGCCAGCGGACGTAGGCCTCACGGTCATAAGCCGCGCTGCGGCTGCTGTCCAGCAAGGTCGAGTCACCTGGCGCATTTTTGTTCGGATGCAAAGCCTGCAGCGGATTGATCAGCACGCAGGCAATGTCATCGCGGCCACGCAGCACATCAAGACTGCCCTCGCTCATGTCGGCCAGGGTGTAGGTCTCCCTCGGGGGCATGGGATTGCCTGGACCGGGCTGAACGTCTTCCCACCAGCCGTGATAAGCACCGCAGAATCGAACCAGGTATTTTTTGCGGGTGTGGTAGCGTGCCACGCGCACGGCTTGCATCACGGCCTCGGTACCCGACATGTGGAAGGACACTTCGTCCATGCCAGAAAGTGCGCACAACCGCGCCGCATTGCTGGCCACACAAGGGTGGTAAGCCCCCAGCGCCGGGCCCAAGGCCACCGCCTGCGACAAGCCCTGGGTCATGGTGCGTTTGTAAAAGTCTGCCCCCATGACGTTGACACCGTAAGAGCCCGTCAGGTCATAGAATTTTTGACCATCCAGGTCGGTGATCTGCACACCGTCAAACGACTGAACAAAAGCGCCCACCTTCAGGTGTTCGCGCACGATGGCGCTGAACTGGAACGGCACACGGTAAGCCGCAGTGAACTGCAAGTCCGATATGTGCTCGCGCGCTTGCTGTGTGATGCTCAAGGTGTTGGCATGGCGCTCGCGCAACTGCTGCGCCACGCCATAAAAAGCTTTCTTGCGCTGTTGGGCCAGCGCTTCGGGTGCGCCATCGCACGAGAAAAACCGCTCCTCATCGAACCGGTAGGCCGGCAACAACCGCGCAAGCCCCTTGGCCATTTTCGAGTGGCCCGCCAACGAACGGTGTTTAGCACGCGAAAGCTGCAAACGTCGATAAATGCGGGGGCTCAACGCCGCCAGCAAACCCAAACCAATCCAGGTAGTTTCCAAAAGATGCTCCTTGGCAATCCATCAATGACCTCCCTTTGTATGAACCTCTGGTGACAACTTCATGAACATTCGAAAAACCTTGCAACGCTGTCTGCAAAATGAAGACATCAACTTCTTGTTGACCAACCGCATCCCGCGCATCGCCCTGACAAGGTTCATGGGCTGGTGGAGCGGTTTGCGTCACCCTTGGGTGGTTCGCCCATCTTTGGCGGTGTGGCGCCTGTTCAGTGATTTGGACCTGTCAGAAGCCAAACAAACCAAATTTTCCAGCTTGCAAGAATGCTTCACCCGCGAACTGCGCCCTGGCCTGCGCCCCATCGATGCGAGATCGGATGTAATCACTTCGCCATGTGACGGCATCGTCGGGGCCATGGGATTGATTGAGCAGGGCACGGTTTTTCAGGCCAAGGGATTTCCCTACAGCCTGCGCAGCTTATTGGGGAACTCACCGCACAGCCAGCCTTGGCTCAAGACACTAGAGGGTGGTCACTTCATCACTCTGCGCCTGACATCCAGCATGTACCACCGCTTCCATTCGCCCAGCGACGCCACACTCACACACGCGACCTACATCAGCGGCGACACATGGAACGTCAACCCTATTGCACTCAAACGGGTTGAACAACTTTTTTGCAAGAACGAACGTGCCATCTTGCACATGCGCCAAGACAAAAACGATCTCCCTTACCTGATCGTGCCAGTGGCCGCTGTTCTGGTGGCCAGCATGCGTTTGCACGCGGCCGATGTGTTGTTTCATTTGCGCTACCGTGGCCCCAACGAGATCGCCTGCCAGGCCCAGTACGGCAAGGGGGATGAAATGGGCTGGTTCCAGCATGGCTCAACCATTTTGGTGTTTTTTCCCCCAGGTGTTACTCCTGTTGAAGGTCTTCAAACGGGCAAGCAAATCCAGATGGGGCAGGCCTTGGTGAGGCATTCAAGCGTCACACAATTGACATGAATTCAAGGCAATCTTCGGCAATGGCTGATCCAACTGAACTGTCCCCCCAATTTTTGACACAACTGCGCGAAGACTTGCTCGACACGCTTGACGAAGAGTTCGAGCTCGAGATGGAAGACCGCTTAGGCGAAGACGCTGCGCGGCCGAGCCAAAGCAGCTCCAGTCGGATGCAATATTTTCGAGAACTGCTCAGACTCCAGTCTGAGCTGGTCAAATTGCAAGACTGGGTGGTGCACAGCAAGCACCGCATGGTGATTTTGTTTGAGGGGCGCGATGCAGCTGGTAAAGGTGGCGTCATCAAACGAATCACCCAAAGGCTGAACCCACGGGTGTGCCGGGTTGCCGCATTGCCAGCGCCAAATGACCGTGAAAAAACCCAGTGGTATTTTCAGCGCTATGTTTCACACCTGCCCGCCGCTGGAGAGATCGTCTTGTTCGATCGCAGTTGGTACAACCGTGCAGGCGTTGAACACGTGATGGGTTTTTGTTCAGACGATGAATACGAAGAGTTTTTCAGATCGGTCCCTGAGTTTGAAAAAATGTTGGTGCGCAGTGGCATCCAGTTGGTCAAATACTGGTTCTCCATCACCGATGATGAGCAACACGCACGATTTGTGGGTCGCATCCAAGATCCACTCAAGCAGTGGAAACTCAGTCCCATGGACCTTGAAAGCCGCCGTCGCTGGGAAAACTACACCGTGGCCAAGGAAACCATGCTGGAGCGAACCCACATCCCCGAAGCACCTTGGTCCATTGTGCAGGCTGTAGATAAGAAACGTGCTCGATTGAACTGCATTGACCATCTGCTGTCCCTGGTGCCTTATCACGAAGTGCCGCACTCCGAGGTTCAATTGCCAGCACGAGTTCGCAATCCCGACTACATCAGACACCCAGCCCCGCCAGAAATGTTTGTGCCAGAAAAATATTGAGCTTTCGCTGATGTGTTTTTGTTTTGTCATTGATTTGACAAATTCACGTCACATAATTCGGGTTTGCAGTTCAAACCGTCACTCGCATGCAAGCCAAAAATCTTTTCGCCGCCGTGGATCTGGGCTCCAACAGCTTCCGGCTCGAAATCGGTCAACTCGACGCGGGTCATTTGCGACGGGTCGAATACCTGAAAGAAACGGTTCGCCAAGGCAACGGGCTGGACGCCGACCGCAACTTGAGCGACGAAGCGATGCAGCGCGGCTGGGACTGCCTGGCCCGCTTTGGCGAACGCATGGCTGGATTTCGTCCCAGCCAGGTGCGTGCAGTGGCCACCCAAACCATGCGCGAAGCGCGCAATCGCGATGTTTTTTTGGCCAAAGCCAAAAACATTTTGGGCTTCCCGATCGAGGTGATTGCGGGTCGCGAAGAAGCCCGGCTGATCTACCTGGGGGTGTCGCACTTGCTGCCGCAGTCGGACGAGCGGCGTCTGGTGGTGGACATTGGCGGGCGCTCGACCGAGTTGATCTTGGGGCAGCAACTGCTTGCCCACACCTTGGAGTCCTACCGCGTGGGCAGCGTGGCTTGGTCCATGCGTTATTTTCCGAATGGTCAGTGGACCGCTTCGGCCTTTCAAGCCGCTGAGATCGCCGCCAAAGCCATCTTGGACGAATCCCTGAGCCTCTACCCCCGCAGCAGCTGGGACAAAGCTTACGGATCATCGGGCACCATTGGCGCGGTCAGCGACGTGCTACACGCTGCAGGTTGGCCTGCCGAGGTGATCACGCGCGAGGGCTTGGACTGGCTGATGGAAAAATTGCTCAAAGCCCAGCGCCCCGATCAGCTCAAGCTGGAAGGCATCCGTGACGACCGCCGCCCTGTGATTGCCGGCGGTCTGTCGGTGCTTCGGGCCGTTTTTGACTTGCTGCAGATCGACGAGATGACAGCCGCCCAAGGCGCGCTCCGACACGGCGCGCTGTTTGACTTGCAAGACCGAGAAAGCCCCGCCGCCGATGTGCGAGCACAAATGATCGGATGGCTCACGCAGCGCTTTGGTGTCGACACGGCACAGTCCGAACGCGTGGCCCGAACAGCCCAAGCATTGCTCACTCCTTTGCTGGGCAAGGCCAATGCGGATCGGCATTTGCGCAAATTGCGCTGGGCAGCCCAACTGCACGAAATTGGCATGCGGATTTCGCACAGCGACTACCACAAGCATGGCGCTTACATCCTTGAAAACACCGATCTGCCCGGCTTCACGCTGGACGAGTTGCACCGCTTGGGCTTGCTGGTCTTGGGGCATCGGGGCAAGCTGCGCAAGCTCGACACCCAATTGGCAGACCGCTTGTTTGTCTTGCAGCTGATGTCGCTTCGCTTGGCGGTGATCCTTTGCCACGCGCGGCGCGACCCGGAGATTTCTGGGTTTCAGCTGGACTGGGACGACAAGCGCAAAACCGTGCGACTCAAATGGCCTGCTGACTGGCCCAAGCAATGGCCCCAATCGGCGCATTTGCTGCGCGAAGAAACCCAAGCCTGGCAAAAGACCGACTGGGTGCTGGCTTTGGCTTGATTCGCCACTGTCGCCCAGCGCCTGCTCACCCAAGCGTGGCGCAAAGCATTGACCAACTTTGATGAATCGGTATAAACTGTATACACCGATTAACTCAAGGAAACCTCAATGACTGCCATTGCCACGCCAACACCCGTCACCGAAACCGCTGCCGCCCCAGCCACCAAGGTGGTTAAAAAAACTGTAACAGCCAAGAAGACCAGCCCTGCCAAAAAAGCCAGCGCAGCCAAGAAGGCCAGCCCCGCCAAAAAAGCCAGCGTAGCCAAGAAGGCCAGCCCCGCCAAAAAAGCCAGCGCAGCCAAGAAGACCAGGCCCGCCCAAAAAGCCAGCACGGTGAAAGCGGTCAAGACGGCCAGTGCAGCACCCGCCTCGGGCAAACCCAACGCCAAAGCGCAGGCCCCTCAGGATGCGGGCAAAGACAAAAAGTTGAAAGTCATTCGGGACAGCTTCACCATTCCGAAAAATGAATTCACGCAAATTGGGGACATGAAAAAACGTGCCATGGCCCTGGGCCTGGATGTCAAGAAAAGCGAATTGATCCGCTCGGGCTTGATGGCTTTGTCGGGCATGACGGACACCAGCTTCAAAAAGGCCTTGGCCAATGTACCCACCCTCAAAACGGGCCGCCCCGGCAAAAACTGAGACTCAGAGTCTCTCGGGGGTGGTCACCGTCAAAATGACCGTTTGGTCCAGCCCTTCGCGCTGACGCCCCCGCAGCCACCAGACGGCCCCTTTGCGAATGGGGCAAGACTGCGCCCCCATGCCCAGCAGTTGCGCTGCGACTTCACCCAGTGAGGGCTGGTGCCCTACCAGCAGCACCGGAAATTTGGCATCGGGCCATTGGGCTGTTTCCAAGATGTCTTGCACACTGGCCCCCGGCGACAGCGCATCACGGACCTTGTATTTGCGCTCCAGGGCCTTCACGGTCTGCACCGCCCGAACGGCAGGGCTGCACAAAATGCGGGTGCCTTCGGGCAGCTGGCGGTCCAGCCACTGAGCCATGCGGGCCGCGTGTTTCTCGCCCCGGGCGGTCAAGGGGCGCAGCAAATCGCCCTCTTGGGCATCGGGCCCTTCCAAGTCGAGGGCTTCGGCGTGTCGCCACAAGATGAGGTCCATTTGAGGCTCCTGAATCAGGCTTGGCCGTACCTGGCCATCAAAGCCGCTTGCGCGCCGGGGCCCGGGCGTTCACGCCCCACGGCCAAGTACCGGCCATCGGCCTGCATGTCCCAAGCGTCACGTTGGTCGTGCAAATAAGCCAACAAACATTCATCAACGATGCGCTGGCGCAGCACCGGGTCCAGCACGGGCCAGGCCACCTCAATGCGGCGCATCATGTTGCGGTTCATCCAGTCGGCGCTGGACAAGTACAGCGACTCCGTCTCGCCGGCTCGAAAGTAAAAAACGCGGGAGTGCTCCAAAAACTGACCAATCACCGAGCGCACTTTGATGCGGTCGGTTTGTCCGGGCAAGCCTGCGGGCAACATGCAGGCCCCGCGCACGATCACATCAATGCGCACACCGGCTTGCCCTGCCGCCATCAAGGCTTCGATCAGGGCCGCATCGGTCAGCGCGTTCATTTTGAGCACGATGCGGGCGTCCTCGCCGCGCGCAGCGGCTTTGGCGGTTTGCTCGATCTGGCGCAGCATGCGGGCGTGCAAATGGAAAGGCGCGACCAGCAAGCGGTGCATGCGCGGCAGCGGATTTTGGCTGGCCAAGTGCACAAACAACTGCTCCATGTCCGCCGTGATTTTGGGGTCTGCCGTCAGATAGCTGATGTCGGTGTACAGCCTGGCGGTGCGCGGGTTGTAGTTGCCGGTGGACAGGTGGCCGTAGCGGCGCAGGTGCCGTCCCTCGCGGCGAGTGACCAGCAGCATCTTGGCGTGGGTCTTGAGCCCCACCACGCCGTACACCACCTGCACGCCAATGGATTCGAGTTGTTCCGACCAATTGATGTTGGCTTCTTCGTCAAAGCGGGCTTTGAGCTCGACCACCGCCGTGACTTCCTTGCCCCGGCGCACCGCTTCTCTGAGCAGATTCATCATGGCCGGGTCACTGCCGGTGCGGTAGATGGTTTGCTGGATGGCCAGCACATGGGGGTCGTCTACGGCTTCACTCAAAAACGCCAGCACGCCGTCAAAACTCTCAAAAGGCTGGTGAATCACCACATCGCCTTGGCGCAGCCGGGCCATGATGGCCCCCACCTTGGGCAAGCCCACCGGAAAACAGGCCTTGTAGGGTGCAAACACCAGGTCAGGCCGGCCCACCAGGTCGATCAGTTGCATCAAGCGCACCAGATTGACCGGGCCATTGACCCGGTACAAGGCCTGCTCAGGCAAATCGAACTGCTGCAACAAAAAGTCGGACAACTGCGCAGAGCAGTTGGCCGACACCTCCAAGCGCACCGCCGCACCGTAATGGCGGTGCTCTAGACCTTGGCGCAAGGCGGTGCGCAGGTTGACGACTTCGTCTTCATCGACCGCCAAGTCCGAGTGGCGCGTGACCCGAAATTGCGAGAACTGGTCGACGCCCCGACCAGGAAAAAGATCGGCCAAATGCGCGCGCACCACGCTGGACAGCAGCACAAAGGTCACCCCGTCGCCATGGATTCGGTCTGGCAAGCGGATCAATCGGGGCAACACGCGGGGCACTTTGACGATGGCAATCTCGTTTTTGCGGCCAAAGGCGTCTTTGCCTTGCAGGTGAACAATGAAGTTCAAAGACTTGTTGGCCACCTGAGGCAGGGGGTGCGAAGGGTCCAGGCTGACGGGCAGCAGCAAAGGTTTGACCTCTTTGTTGAAGTAGGCCTTGACCCAGCGCCGCTGGGCTTCATTGCGCTCGCCATGCGACAAAACGCGGATGCCCTGGGCCTCAAACGCGGGCAGCAATTCTTGGTTGTAGAGCCGGTATTGCTCTTGCACCATGGTGCGGGCGCTGTCGGCAATGGCCTGCAAGCCTTGCAGGCTTTGCGCCCCAAGCTGCAATTCTGGATGCGTCGCGGCCAAATGGCTTGCGCCACGCACTTCAAAAAACTCATCGAGGTTGGATGACACGATGCACAGGTAGCGCAAGCGCTCCAGCAAAGGCACATCGTCACGCCTTGCCCAGTCGAGCACGCGGTCATTGAAGGCCAATATGCTCAGGTCGCGGTCCAACAAGGGCGGCAAATGGGCGGCTGCTTCAGCCATGTCTGTATTCCAATCAACTCAAAATCATGACAGATTGTTCAAGGCTTTGGTGACAGCCGTGTGACAGGCCAAGGCAGTTGCCCCGCCTTGTGGTGCACAGACACCAAATGCGAGGCAAACAGGCGGGCCGCATGGTTCCAGCCAAAAGCCAGGGCCCGCTGGCGCGCTTGCTGGCGAGGGATCGACAAGGCCTGCAGGACCGCCGACCGCAAGTCCGCGTCCAGCACCCCGCCTTGCGCGGGTCCGGCATCGGCGCCCAGCACTTGCAACGGCCCATCCACAGGGTAGGCGGCCACCGGCGTCCCTGTGGCCATGGCTTCGAGCATGACCAGGCCGAAGGTCTCGCTGCGTGACGGAAACACAAACACATCGGCGGCCGCGTACACCTTGGCCAATTCGTCGCGCGGCAATACGCCCATCCAGTGCACCCCGGGGAAGCGGGCTTTCAGGCTGGACTCCAAGGGGCCCACCCCGCACACCACTTTGGTGCCGGGCAAATCCATCGCCAAAAACGCGTCAATGTTTTTTTCGTAAGAAATGCGCCCCACAAACAAGCACACAGGCCGGGGGAGTTTTGCCAACGCTTGCAGCGCCAGTGTTTGCGCATGGAAACCGAACAAATGGGTGTCCACGCCGTGCGTCCAGGGCCGCAACTCGGTAAATTTGCGCTGCGCCAGCATCTCCAGGACCCCTTGGGTGGGCACCATGACGCCCGCCGAGGGCTTGTGAAAATGCCGAAACAAGGCGTATCCCCAAGCCAGAGGCACACGCAATGCCGAATTCAAAATTTCAGGGAACTTGGTGTGGAATGCCGTGGTGAAGGCCCATTGGCGCTTGCGGCAAACCGCGCGCCCGGCCCAGCCCAGCGGGCCTTCGGTGGCCAGATGCACCGCATCGGGCTGAAGGGTCGAGAGCATTTGTTCGAGCGCTGCACGGGGGCGCACGGCCAAGTCAATGCCGGCATAGCCCGGGCAGGGCCGGTGCTTGAATTGGCCAGGGTGAATCACATGCACCGTGATGCCCATGGACTCCAATGAGGTCACCAACTCTTGCAAGGTGGTGACCACGCCGTTGATTTGCGGATGCCATGCGTCGGTGATGAGTGCCAGTTTCATGCAGTGATTCCCTTTGGGGGCAGCAACACGCCCGCTGTCGAATCCTCGCCCCAGCGGATGATTTCCAGCCGCCCGTCCATGTGTTCCACCAAGGCGGTGCGGCTCTCGACCCAGTCACCATCGTTGCAATAAAGCACGCCGTCGATGTTTCGGATTTCGGCATGGTGAATGTGGCCACACACCACACCGTCATAGCCACGCTTGCGCGCTTCGTGCGCCACAGCCACCTCAAAGTCAGAAATGAAGTTGACCGCCTTTTTGACCTTGAGCTTCAGATAAGCCGACAAGGACCAGTAGCCCAAGCCCATGCGGCCGCGCAGGCTGTTCAGATGCCGATTGATTTTGAGGGACAGCTCGTACAGCCAATCCCCCAAATAGGCCAGCCATTTGGCGACTTGGATCACGCCGTCAAAATGGTCGCCATGGATCACCCACAGGCGCTGGCCGTTGGCGGTCACATGGGTCGCCTCGAACAAAACGTCGACACCCCCAAAAGCATGGCCCACGAAGTGGCGTGCAAACTCATCGTGGTTGCCTGGCACGTACATCACCCGGCAGCCCTTGCGCGCGCGACGCAACAATTTTTGAACGACATCGTTGTGGCTTTGGGGCCAGAACCAGCGTCTGCGCAGTTGCCAGCCATCCACAATGTCGCCCACCAAATACAGCATGTCGCTGGGGTGGGATTTCAGAAAGTCCATCAAAGCGTCTGCCTGAAAACCCGGCGTGCCAATGTGCAGGTCTGAAATGAAAATCGCCCGCAAGCGCGGGCGACTTGACGCCGAATCATCGCCGTCGTCAGCGCCTGACTCCGCCGGGTTCAAGCCAGCGGTGAGGCCCTCTGCCCAAGCCGCCGGCCAGGTTTTGCTCGCCCCCAGGGTCATTGGCGCCATCAAACCGCTCCCAAAAAATGCTTTCTGTAGCGCGCGGGCATGTCAGCGATGCGCATCATCATGGGCAAGTCGGCGGTGTTGAAGTCGGGGTCCCAGGCAGGTGCCCCCAGCACTTTGGCCCCCAGCCGCAGGTAGCCTTTGATCAACGCGGGCGGCTCGACGCTGAGCTGCTGCTCCAGTGCATCCACCGGCAAGGCCAAACGGGGCAAGACATGGTGCTCGATCGGGGCCAAGTGCGTTTGGCGCAATTGGTGCCAAATGCTGGCCGCCACATCACCGCTGACCACGCCGTTGTGCAGCATCGGGATGCTGGCGCAGCCAATCATGGTGTCGAGCTGGTTGCGCACCATGAACTCGGTCAATGCACCCCACAGGGCCATGATCACTCCGCCATGGCGGTGGGCGGGGTGCACGCAGCTGCGGCCCAACTCCACCATGCGATCGCGCAGACCACGCAGCCGGGTCAGGTCGAACTCGGTGTCGCTGTAGGTGCTGCCGGCGCGCTCGGCTTGGGTGGGGGTCAGTACGCGGTAGGTGCCGACCACTTGGCGTGTGGCCACATCGCGCACCAGCAAATGCTCGCAATAGTCGTCGAACAGATCAACGTCGTGGCCTGCCAGCGGGGTCGATAGACGCGCGCCCATCTCGCCCGCGAACACGTCAAACCTCAACTTTTGGGCTTCCCGAACTTCGTCCAGGTGCTTGGCCCAACCCACTTCAATGCCCGTTTGGACAATCGGCGCAGGGGATGGGCGATGAAGTGACCCCCGTGGCAACTGAACCGGGGACAGGGCGAACGTGGGGCTGGGCAACTCTTTCATGGCGAGGTCTCCTTTGAACTGCCCCGACTTTGAAAGCTTCGGGTGACGCCGGCATGTCAACACCATGAAATTTGTGTGACGCCCTCACGCAAGGCCCGCAAGGCCATCTCGCACAGAGGTGACGGGCGAGGGAATCAATTTCTGCTGTAATTCCAAAACCCCTTTTTCTAACAACCACGAGACCACCATGATTCTTGAACTCGCCGATCTGCGCATCCAGCCTGGCCAACAAGCCGCTTTTGAAGAAGCCATTGAGCGCGGACTGTCCACCGTGGCCAAACGGGCCAAAGGTTTTCAGGGGGCCAAAGTGAACCGGGGCATCGAAAACCCTGAGCGCTATGTGCTGCAAATTTTTTGGGACACGCTGGAAGACCACACGGTCGGGTTTCGCGAGTCGCCGCTGTTCACCGAGTGGCGGGCCATCGTGGGGCCATTTTTTGCAGCGCCACCGGTGGTAGAACACTTTGAGTTGACGCACAAGTCGGCCTGAAACAAGGACCAAGGTCAATCCGCCGCTTTCATCAAGGTTTACCCTGATGAATGAACGGGCAGCAGCCGGTGGCGGCTCGCTAAACTCTTGGCTTTGACTGCCATCCCCCCAACGCGAAAGCCCAACATGGATTACCTCTTCAACCCACCCGCTCCCGCCTCGGTTCCTGTGGTGGGTGAATCGCGGCAGTTCCCGGTACAGCGCATTTATTGCGTGGGCCGCAACTACGAAGAACACGCCAAAGAAATGGGGTTCACGGGCCGCGAGCCGCCCTTTTTCTTCCTCAAACCCGCCAACACCTTGGTGGTGGTGCCTGAGGGCGCCACAGGCTCCATGCCCTACCCCAGCCAAACAGCCAACCTGCACCACGAAATCGAACTGGTGGTGGCGATTGGCAAGGGCGGCAAAAACATCGCCGCCGCCAACGCCGCTCAGCACATCTTTGGCTACGCGGTGGGCTTGGACATGACCCGCCGCGACCTGCAAAACGAGATGAAAAAGCTCGGCCGCCCCTGGTGCATCGGCAAAGCCTTTGACCACTCGGCCCCCATCGGCCCCATCGTCCCTGTGGCCCAAGCGGGCGACATTGAGCACGCCGAGATCAGCCTGCAAGTCAACGGCACAGACCGCCAGCGCAGCAATGTGGCCAAACTGATCTGGAACATCGCTGAAACCATCGAACACCTGTCGGCCGCTTGGGAGCTGCAAGCTGGCGACCTGATTTTCAGCGGCACGCCCGAGGGCGTCTCGGCGGTGGTCCAAGGGGATGTGCTGGTCGGCCAGATCGCGGGGCTGCCCGATTTGAAGCTGCGCATCGGGTAAACACCGCATTCACCGACCGATCGGTTGGTTTATCATTTTTGTCTATTTCAAACTGGAGACACCATGTCCACTCTTCTCAAGCAAACCGCACTGGCCGCGGCGCTGTTTGGCAGCGCCATCGGCGCGCACGCCCAAACCGTGACCCTGAAAGTGCACCACTTCTTGGGCCCCAACTCCATCCAGCACACCACCATGCTGGGCGACTGGTGCAAAGCCATTGCCAAAGACTCCAAAGACCGCCTGCAATGCCAGATCTTCCCAGCCATGCAGCTGGGCGGCACCCCGCCGCAGCTGTTTGACCAGGCCCGCGACGGCGTGGTGGACGTGGCTTGGACCTTGCAGGCCTATACCCCCAAGTTGCAAAAGCTGGAAGTGTTTGAGCTGCCCTTCATGATGACCAACGCCGAGGCCACCAGCCGCGCCGCTTGGGACTTTGCCCAAAAGTACGTTCAAGAAGACTACAAAGAAGTCAAGATGCTGGCCATCCATGTGCACGGCCCAGGCAACATCTACTCCAAGAGCAAGCCCGTCACCACCATGGCCGACCTCAAGGGCATGAAAGTGCGCGCCCCGACCCGCCAGGTCAACAAAATGGTCGCCATGATGGGCGCCACGCCGGTGGCGATGCCCGTGCCTCAAGTGCCAGAGGCTTTGTCAAAAGGCGTGATTGACGGCGCCGTGATCCCCTACGAAGTGGCCCCCGGCTTGAAGGTCAACGAGTTGACCAACTTCACCGCCGAGACCGACCGCAGCTACAACGCGCTGTACACCACCGTGTTTGTGGTCCCCATGAACAAGGCCAAGTACGACTCGCTGCCTGCCGACCTCAAGGCCGTCATCGACAAAAACTCCGGCCGCGAATTCTCGGCCTTCATGGGCAAGACCCAAGCGGGACAAGACGTGCCCAGCAAGAAGGTGTTTGAAGCTTCTGCCAACCAAAAGATCAGCGTGATCCCCAAGGCCGAACTGGAAAAGTGGAAAAAAGCCACCGACTCCTTGGACGACGCTTGGGTGGCCGAGATGACGGGCAAAGGCTTTGACGGCAAAGGCATGCTGCAAACTGCCACCGATCTGATCAAGCAATACACCAAGTAATTGCCAAGCTCAAACAGCGAGCAGGTGCCCCACGGGTGGCCTGCTCGCTTTGTTTGTGCCGGTCTTGCCCGCCCCAAAGACTTCAGCGAAAACCCACCATGAATTCCCAATCCCTCGCCCCAGTGGCGCGCTGGTTCAGCATTGTCGGGGGCCTGTTGCTCACCGCCTTGATGCTGATGACCTGCTACAGCCTGATCGGCCGCAACTTGTTTGACAGCGCCCTGATCGGCGACTTTGAGCTCACCGGCATTGGCTCGGGCGCGGCCATCGCTTTTTTCATGCCGATCTGCCAGCTCTACAAAGAAAACATCATCGTGGACTTTTTCACAGCGCGTTGCAGCGCCAGCACCACCAACAAGCTGGACCGCTTGGGCAGCTTGATGATGGCCCTGATTTTTGCCCTGCTGGCTTGGCGCTGCACCGTGGGTGCCTTGAGCGCCAAAGAGGCCATGGGCGCGTCCATGCTCATGGGCTTTCCCGACTGGATCGTTTTCACCTGCATGGCCGTGCCGTTTGCACTGACCGCCGTGATTGCGCTGCTGCAAACCCTTGAATCTTCAGACATTTCCAACAAGGCGGCCGCATGACCCCCATTCAACTGGCACTTTTGATTTTTGGCCTCATGCTGGTCCTGATGGTGGTGCGCGTGCCGATTGCGGGCGCCATGTTTTTGGCTGGGGGTGTGGGTTTTGTCCTGCAATCGGGCTGGAGTCCCTTTTTGGGCTTTGCCAACAACCTGGCCTTTGCCCGTTTGGCCAATTACGACCTGTCGGTCATCCCGCTGTTCATCTTGATGGGGCACTTCGCCACCAAGGGCGGCATCAGCAAGGCGCTGTTCCAGTTCGCGGCGGCCGTGATGGGCCGCTTCAAGGGCGGCTTGGCCATGGCGGCGGTGTTGGCTTGCGCGGCTTTTGGTGCGATTTGCGGCTCCTCGGTGGCCACGGCCGCCACCATCACCGGTGTGGCCCTGCCTGAAATGAAGCGCCACGGCTACTCGGGCCGTTTGGCCACGGGCACATTGGCCGCCGGCGGCACCCTGGGCATCTTGATTCCGCCCTCCGTGCCACTGGTCATCTACGCCATCTTGACCGAACAAAACATCGCCAAGCTGTTTGCTGCGGCCATGGTGCCAGGCGTGATTGCCATGCTTGGCTACATGATCGCCATCGCCATTTATGTGCGCTTGGTGCCCGGCCAAGCCCCAGACGACGACCATGTGAGCGAAAAACTCACCCTCGAATCGCTCAAAGGCATTTTGCCCATTGGGGTGATCTTCACGGTGGTGTTTGGCGGCATTTACGCTGGCGTTTTCACGCCCACCGAAGGCGCAGCCGTCGGGGCCAGCTCCACCTTTGTGGCGGCCTTGCTCAAAGGCGAGCTGACCTGGGCCAAAAGCATGGAGTGCTTTTACGCCACCGCCATGAGCTCGGCCATGATCTTCATGATCTTTTTGGGAGCGGACGTGATGAACGCCGCTCTGGCCCGCACCCAAGTGCCCATGCAGCTGGCCGAAATGGTCGGGGCCATGGACATTCCGCCACTGGTGTTTGTGTCCGGCATTTTGCTGCTGTACGTGGTGTTGGGCGCGGTGATGGACGAGCTGAGCATGTTGCTGCTGACCATCCCGATCTTTTTCCCGATGATCATGAAACTCGACTTTGGCATGACCCCCGAGTACACCGCCATTTGGTTCGGCATCATGGTGTTGATGACCGTGGGCTTTGGCATGCTGGCACCGCCCGTGGGGCTGAATGTGTACGTGGTCAACGGCATGGCCAAAGATGTGCCGCTCAGCGAGAGCTACAAAGGCATCATGCCCTTCTTGATCAGCGACACCATCCGCACCTTGCTGCTGCTGTTCTTCCCGGGCATCTCGCTTTATTTCATCCAATTTTTGACCTGAACGCGCACGCAATTGCCCCATGTTTGACCGAACCATCCGCCACTGCCGCCAATGCGGCGACACCGTCGCCCGTCGTCTGCCCGACGATGGCGACACCCGCGAGCGGGCGATTTGCGTCAGCTGCAACACCGTGCACTACGAGAACCCACTGAACGTGGTGGGCACCGTGCCCAGCTTGGGCGAGCGTGTGTTGCTGTGCAAGCGCAACATCGAGCCGCGCCGGGGCAAGTGGACGCTGCCAGCGGGCTTCATGGAGTTGGGCGAAACCGCCTCCGAGGGCGCGGCCCGCGAAACCCGCGAAGAAGCCGGGGCGCAGTTCGTCATGCAAGAGCTGTTCACCGTCATTAGCGTGGCGCGGGTGGGCCAGGTGCACCTGTACTACCGGGCGCAACTGACCAGCGACCAGTTCGACCCGGGGCATGAAACCATGCAGGCCCAACTCTTCAGCGAAGCCGAGATTCCCTGGGACGAATTGGCCTTCCACACCGTCAAAGAAACGCTGCTGCGCTACTTTGCCGACCGCCGCAGCGGCCACTTTGGCACCCACGCCTTTGACATTGGCTGATTTTTTTGCGCTGAGCCTGAAAGTCAGTGTTGTGACACGGATAATTCAAGCGTGTTCTTTTCCCAACTCCGGGTCATTTTTCAAAGGCATTCCATGATCAAAACACTCAGCGCACTCACCGTCAGCCTGTTGGCCGCGTCCGCCATGGCCCAAACAGCTGCCCCCATGCCCGCCCCGGTAGCCCCGGCGGCCCCGATCGCTGCCTCCGCCGTGACAGCGGCCCCCGCCAAGGTCGAAGCTCCTGCTGCTGACAAAAAGGCCGCCAAAATGGCCGACAAAAAAGCTGCCAAAAAGAAAGCCCACAAGGCCAAAAAGTCCAAGAAGCACGCCAAAGGCTGAGCCAAACCGATCTGACTTTCACCAAGACAAAGGCCCCATTGCTGGGGCCTTTGTCTTGGGCGAGTGGCCAGCCGCTGCGGTTCAGGCGTCGATGGCTGCTGCCGAGCCAGCCAGCTTGCGCAACTCGAACTTCTGGATCTTGCCCGTGCTGGTCTTGGGCAGTTCGCCAAACACCACCGCACGCGGCACCTTGAAGCCGGCCAAATACCCCTTGCAATGCGCCACGATGTCCTCGGGCGTGACCTGAGCGCCCGCCTTCAGCTCCACAAAGGCGCAAGGCGTCTCGCCCCAACGCGCATCGGGCTTGGCCACCACAGCCGCGGCCAACACGGCGGGGTGGCGGTACAGCACGTCCTCCACCTCGATGGACGAGATGTTCTCGCCCCCCGAGATGATGATGTCTTTGCTGCGGTCCTTGATCTTGATGTAGCCGTCCGGGTATTGCACCGCCAAGTCGCCGCTGTGGAACCAGCCGCCCGCAAACGCCTCTTGCGTGGCTTGCGGGTTCTTGAGGTAGCCCTTCATGGCAATGTTGCCCTTGAACATGATCTCGCCCATGGTCTCGCCGTCTTGCGGCACCGGTTGCAGGGTCTCGGGGTGCAGCACCCGCACATCGCGCTCCAAGTGGTAGCGCACGCCTTGGCGGGCGTTCAGGCGGGCGCGCTCGCCAATGGGCAACTCGTCCCAGTCGGCGTGCTTGGCACACACCGTGGCCGGACCATAGACCTCGGTCAGGCCGTACACATGGGTCAAGTCAAAGCCCATTTGCTCCATGCCCTCGATCATGGACGCCGGCGGCGCGGCCCCCGCCACCATGGCCTTGACGCCAGCGGGCACCCCCACCTTCAGGGCATCCGGGGCGTTGACCAACAAACTTTGCACGATGGGCGCGCCGCAGTAATGCGTCACGCCGTGGTCGCGGATCGCGTCAAACACGGCCTGCGCATCCACCCGGCGCAAACAGACGTTGACGGCCGCTCGCGCCGCGACGGTCCACGGAAAGCACCAGCCGTTGCAGTGGAACATGGGCAACGTCCACAAATAGACCGCGTGCTTGGGCATGTCCCATTCGAGCACGTTGGAGATGGCGTTCGTGGCCGCCCCCCGGTGGTGGTACACCACCCCTTTGGGGTTGCCGGTGGTGCCACTGGTGTAGTTCAAGGCAATCGCATCCCACTCGTTGGCGGGCAGCTGCCAGTCAAAGTGCGGATCGCCTTGGGCGATGAAGGCCTCGTAGGTGGTGCTGCCCAGCTGGTCGCTGGGCCCGCTGTACAGGACGTCCTCGACATCGATCACCAAGATGGGCGCGGTGGACTGGCGCAGCGCCAGGGCTTTTTGCATGACGCCCGAAAACTCGGGGTCCACGATCACGGCCTTGGCCTCCCCGTGGTCCAGCATGAAGGCCAGCGTGGGCGCGTCCAGCCGGGTGTTGAGGGTGTTGAGCACCGCCCCTGACATGGGCACCCCAAAATGCGCCTCCACCATGGGCGGGGTGTTGGGCAGCATCACGGCCACCGTGTCATTTTTGCCAATGCCCGCCTGGCTCAGGGCGCTGGCCAATTGGCGGCAACGGCGGTAGGTGCTGGCCCAGTCTTGGCGCACGTCGCCGTGCACCACCGCCAGGCGCTGGGGGTAGACCTCGGCGGTGCGCTCAATGAAGCTCAGGGGCGACATGGGGGCGTGGTTGGCGGGGGTCTGGGGCAAGTTCTGGTCGTACATGCTGCTCATCTGAACTCCTTGGGCAATCGGGTCTGCCATTGGACTGAGTCTGCCTGACCGCAGGCTGAACCCCCATCCGGTCTATCCCGAAGCTTGGCCAAGCTTATCGGCGAAAATAGACCCATGGCCATTCCACAGTCTTTTTTGAGCGAACTCCTGAACCGCGTGGACGTGGTGGAGGTGGTGGGCAAGTACGTCCAGCTCAAAAAAGGCGGTGCCAACTTCATGGGCCTGTGCCCCTTCCACGGCGAAAAATCCCCGAGCTTCAGCGTCAGCCCGACCAAACAGTTTTTTCACTGCTTTGGCTGCGGCAAAAACGGCAACGCCATCGGCTTCCTCATGGAACACTCGGGCATGACCTTCATCGAGGCGGTCAAGGACCTGGCCCAACAAGTGGGCATGGTGGTGCCTGAGGAGCAGCAATCGCCCGAAGACCGTGCCCGCGCTGTTGCGGCCAAGGCCAAGCAAGACAGCCTGACCGATGTGCTCGAAAAAGCAGGCGAGTCTTACCGTGAGCACCTCAAAGTGAGCCCCCGCGCCGTGGCCTACCTCAAAGGCCGTGGCCTGTCTGGCCAAATCGCCAAGCGCTTTGGCCTGGGGTATGCGCCCGAAGGCTGGCGCAGTTTGGCCAGCGTTTTTCCAGAGTACGACAACCCCTTGCTGGCCGAGTCGGGCCTGGTGATCGTCAATGAAGAAGACGACAAGCGTTACGACCGTTTTCGCGACCGGATCATGTTCCCGATCCGCAACGTCAAAGGTGAGTGCATCGGCTTTGGCGGGCGGGTGATTGGCGACGGCACCCCCAAATACCTGAACTCGCCCGAAACCCCGGTCTTCCACAAAGGCCGCGAGCTGTACGGCCTGTACGAAGCCCGCGAAGCGCTGCACAGCGCTGGCTTTGTGCTGGTGACCGAGGGCTATATGGACGTCGTGGCGCTGGCCCAGCTGGGCTTTGCCAATGCCGTGGCCACGCTGGGCACGGCCTGCACGCCAGACCATGTGCAAAAGCTGTTTCGCTTCACCGACGCGGTGGTGTTCAGTTTTGACGGCGACGGCGCAGGCCGCCGAGCCGCCCGCAAGGCACTCGACGGCGCCCTGCCCTACGCCACCGATGTGCGCAGCATCAAGTTTTTGTTTTTGCCCGCCGAGCACGACCCCGACAGCTATGTGCGCGCGTTTGGCCAAGAGGCTTTTGCCGAACAAATCAAGCAGGCCATGCCCCTGTCGCGCTTCATGGTGGAGGCGGCCAGCGCCGACTGCGACTTGGACACCGCCGAGGGCCGGTCGCTGCTGTCCAGCCAGGCCCGCCCGCTGTGGCAGCTCTTGCCCGACGGCGCACTCAAACAGCAAATGCTGTACGAGTTGGCGCAAAAAATCCAACTCACCAGCGACGACCTGAGCCGACTGTGGGGCCAGCAAGCGGCCAGCGACCAGCGCTTTGCCCCCGCGGGTCCCCGCCACGCCCAAGGCATGGGCATGGCCATAGGCTCAGCCGACGCCACGCCCCAAGCGCCCGCTTATGCGCACGTTCAGCACGCCGCCTACAACAGCGCTGCGCCGAATGCCCCCATGTCCCCGCCCAAGTCTGGCAAGCGCCAATTTGAAAAAGGGGCCGATGGCCGCTGGAAAAAAATCGCCCCGCCGCCGGTCTACACCGGCCCCCGCACCCCACCCGCCAGCCGCGCTGACCACGCCGCACGCTTGCTCATGGGCAATATGGCGCTGTGGGAAACCCTGGTCAGCGAAGACCAAGCCATGCTGTGCGAGCTGCCCCTGCCGCACGGCATGCTGTTTGCCTGGATGGAGTCGCAGTTCCACGAACACGGGCCACTGGTCTGGTCCGCCCTGAAGTCGGCCATGCAAGGCCAGCTGTTTGCCGAGCAAGCCCAGCGCTGGATGGACCAGCACGCCCTGGGCAACCAGGCGGACCCCTTGCCGATTGACCCGCACGAAGCCCGTCAAGAATTGCGTAGGCTGCTCAATTTGATGTTGGTGGACCGGCTCATGGCCCTCGAAACCGAAGCCCTGAGCCAAGCCCAAAGCGGCCAAGACCCCGACGCACTGCAACGCTGGCGCAGCCTGCACGAACGCCGCCGTGCCTTGCTGGCCCAGTCAAGCTGACGCCCCGCTTCAGGCGTCGCTGATCGTCACATCGAACGACCCAACCACCTTGGCCAGCAAGGCGGCACCGGCGCTGGCCTGCGCCTGGGTCAGCACCAAAGACGCATCGTCGGTCAGCTCCAGCGCGTCGAGCTGGCTGCCCAGGGCCAACAAGTCGTCAAACTGCGCTGAGATATTCGCGGCAGTATCGCCCACGCTCACGGTGTCAACATGTGCCTGCGTGGACAAGCCGGTGGCATCTTGCGCGTTCGCATCGAGCAAGGCCAAGTGGTAATCGCCTTGGACCTTGCCCAAGGTGCTGCTGCCTTTTTGCCACTGGTCCACGGTCAAGGCAATGGGGGTGCTGAGGGTGGTCAGCGTGATGCCCGAAACCGTAGCGCCCAAAGCCACCAGGTCATCAAAATTGGCCGAGACCTCTTGGCTGCTGGCTTTCACGCCAAGGGTGTTGACATGGGGCATGAGCGACAGGGCCTCCAAATTGCCCACGGATACATCGGTGACGTTCAGTCGATAGCCGCCTTGCAACTGACCGATCGTGTCAGACAGGGTGTCCACCTGTGTCTGTGTCAACGTGATCGGGCCATTGTCTTCACTCAAGTAGATATCGCCCAATTTGTCCTTCGCACTCAAGGACGTCAAAGCCGCCCCCACCGCTGCCGTGGTGTCGGTGACCGTGAAAGCCAACACATGGCTGTTCGCCTGCAAGCTGCTGGCAGTGGCGACGTCTGCGCCTTGCACCGACACGCTGTAGCCACCTTGGATCTTGCCCAAAGTGGTGCTGCTGGCGGCGAACAAGTCGGCATCCAGTGTCATGGTGCTGGCGGTTCCCGTCTGGGTCAGTTGCGAGACTTTGCCCGTGGCATTGAGCACGGCCAAGCGGCTGGCGATGTTGTCGCTGCTGTCGGCCACGGCGATGCTGACCACCTTGCTGTCCGCGGCCAAACTGGACACATCGGCCGCTGTGGCAGCGGTGACGGCCAGTGCGTAATTGCCGTCCTTGATCTTGCCCAAGGCGCTGGCGCTGTTCGCAAACTGGGCGGCCGTCAGGGTCATGGTGGGCGCAGTCGCCTCTGTCGGAGCGATTTCGCTCAGCTTCGGGCCCAAGGCCTGCAAAGCGGCCAAGTTGGCCTGGATGTGTGCTGTGCTGTCGCTGACCGCCAAACGGCTCACTCGGGCATCTGCGGCCAAGCTCGATGCGCTGGAGGCATTCACAGCGCTGAGCGCTGCGCTGTAAGCGGTGCTGATCTTGCCCAGTGTCGCTTGGTTGGAGGTCCATTGCGCCGCCGTCATGGCCAGGTCGACGGTCGGATTTGACAGCACGATGCTGCTGATTTTGTTGCCCGCAGCTTTCAAGTCACCCAAAGCGTCCACCATGGCGCTGCCCGTGTCGGTCACGACCATGCCGGACACATGGCCATTGGCCGCCAAAGTGGCCACATCCGTGGCGCTGGCGTCACTGACAGACACGCTGTAGCTGCCATTGATCTTGCCCAAGGCATCGGCGTCATCGGTCAACTGAGCCTGGGTCAGCGCCAAGGGCGAGGCAGCGCCCGTTTGCGTGATGCTGGCGAGCTTGTCATTGGCCTGCAAGTCGTCCAGGCTGGCAGCGATGTTGCTGCTGCTGTCACTCACATCCACAGAGACCACCTGTTCGTTGCTCAGCAGCACCTGGGCCTGCGCTGAACTGGCTCCCTTGACGGCCAACTGCGCATCGGCGCCCAACTTGCCCAAAGCCGCAGCAGCGCTGGCGATTTGCCCCATGCGCACGGGGATGACACTGGTGTCGCTTTGATCAATGGCGGTCAAGGCGGGGCCCAGCCCCTGCAATTTGTCGAGATTGGCTGAAATTTGCGACCCAGAGTCCAAAACCGCCACAGAGACCACCCGCACATCGCCCAGTGCAGCTTGCGCGCTGGCCGCACTGACCTCGCTCAAAGCCGCCCGCACGCCACCATTGACTTTGTTCAACACCCCGCCGTAGGCATTCCACTCTGAGGCTGTGAGCTGCAAGGCTGTGCCTGGGTCCAGTTGATTGATGCTGCTGACCTTGGCCCCCAACGCGGCCAAATCGCTCAAATTGGCAGCCAAGTTCAGCGCGTTGCTGGCCACTGTCATGCTGAAAACTTTGGGGTTCTGAGCGACATCCGACGCGTCCTCGGCCGCCACACCCGAGACGCTCAGGCTGTAATTGTTGGTCATGGCCGCCAGTGCATCGGCGTCACTGACGAGCTGGCTGGCGGTGATGCCCATGGTGCCGGTGCCGACCTGGCTCAAACTGATCTGCAGGTCCGAATGCGTGGTGATGGCGGACTGGATGTTGTCGAGCTGCGCGGCAATGTTGGCCGCACTGTCGGTCACCGCCACCGCACCCACATGGGTGTCAGCCGCGATTTGCGTGACTTGCGCTGCCGATGCGTTGCGCACCGCCAAAGCGTAATCGCCCAGTTTGGCAAATGTGGCCGATTGGGTGGCCCATTGATTGGCGGTCACACTCAGGGCCGAGTCCGCATCGGTCTGCGTGATGGCGGTCAGCTGCGCGCCCAGACCATGCAAACTGTCCAACTGGCTAGAAATGGCCGCCGCACTGTCACTCACCGTCAAAGATGCCACTCGGCTGTCGCTGGCCATACTCTGGGCTTTGGCCGCACTCACACCACTCAAGGCCACGCTGTAGCCGCCGTTGATCTTGGACAGCAAGCCCATGTTGCTGCTCCATTGGCTGACCGACAAACTCAAGGCGGTGTTGCTGTCACTTTGCACAATGCTGCTCAGGCGCTTGCCCAAAGCGGCCAATTCATTCAGTTTGCCCAAAAGGTGTGCCCCGGTGTCGCTGACGGACAAGGACGAGACGCGTGAATTGCCCACGGCCAGGCTCAAGGCATTTTCAGCCGTCACCCCACGGACATTGAGGTTGTAGTTGCCTTGAATTTTGCCCAGCGCATCGCTGTCTGAGGACAGTTGGCTGTAGCTCACCGACAGCGCAGTCAACTTACCCGTTAAACCGATGCGGGTGACCTTGGTGTTTTGCTGCAAGTCATCGAGCGCCATCGAAATGGCTGAGCTGCTGTCACTCACGGAGATGGCGCTGATATGGGTGTTGTCAGCCAGTGCTTGCGCATCGGAAACACTGGCCCCAGTGACCGCCACGCTGTAGAGGTCATCCGATTTGATTTTGCTGAGCACTTGGGCGTAAGTGCCGAACTGGGCGCTGCTCATGGTCAGTGCGTTGTCGGTGTCAGTGACGTGCACAGAATGAAGTGACGTGCCCAGCCGCTGGAGCAAGTCCAGATGCTTTGACAAGTTGGCCGCCGTGTCCACGATGTCCACCGAGACCACCTTTTTGTTGTTCAAAATCGCCGGGGTTTGGTCCATGGACGCGCCCAGCACCGACAACTGATAGCCCTTGTACATTTTGCCAATCACCAGCGCGTCGGTTTGCAGCTGGTCTGCATTGACTTCGAACCGACTGACGTCGCTGCCACGAACTTCTTTGAGCCGCAAACCCAGCGTTCTCAAATCGTCCAACTTGCCAGATATATGCGCTGCGGTGTCCAACACGGCCACCGATTTGACATGGAAATTGTCGGCGTAAGAGACCGCCTGAATGGCCGAAGCCCCACTCACCGCCAAGCCGTAATTGCCCGAGAGTTTGGCCACAACTTCAGCATCGTCAGCCAGTTGGGTCGCGGTCACCTTGAGCAAGACGGCCGGATCGGTCAAAGCGATCGATGTCAGCTTGGTTTTTCCAAGCAAGCTGTCCAATTGGGTACTCAGGCGGGCGCCGGTGTCGCTGATTTTGAAGCTTTGTACATGCGCATTGCCCGAAACGGCACCCGCATTGGCCGCAGCCACATCGCTCACAGCCAGTTGGTAATCGGTGCTGAACTTGGACCACAAGCCGCCCAATTTGGACAGCTGCGTGGCCGACACATTCAGCACCGCACTCGGGTCAGACTGCGTGACCTGCGTGATGTTGTTGCTCAGCTTGCCCAATGTGTCCAGGTTGCGCGCCAAATTTTCGCTGGTGTCGCTGATGTTGACTTTGGTGCGCGGATTGGCTTTGAGCGCAGCCAAGGCCGTGGCAATGCTGACCGGGCCTGCAGCAGCGGCCTGGGTGTAGTAATTGGAAGCAGCAGAGACACTTGTGACGGCCATTGTCATCAAGTATCGGCAAGGGACCGGGTTTCTTGAGGTCCCAGCGCCGCAAAAGCGCCACGGCGATCCAAGACCACAGCGGCCAGTGCAGCAAGCTCATCGGCCTGCGCGCACTGCCGTGACTGCGTTTACTTGCCCACCAACTGATTGAACTTGTCGGCCTCAAAGCTTTCACGGGTGGCCGCGTCGCCGGGCACTTGCACCGGTTGCTGAGCGCACAGTTGCTCCAGTGCTTGCCAGATCATGGCGATCTGGTGCTCTTGGCTGGACGCGTTGTCAATCAGGCCACGCAGAGCCTGGCTGACCGGATCGTCTTCTTGGGTGATGCCATAGGCGTTGAACTTGCGGTCAGTGCCCGAGACATCTGCGCTTTCACCCGTTTTGGAGGGGATGATGCGCGCCGGAATGCCCACGGCGGTGGCCCCAGCTGGCACCGGCTTGATGACCACGGCATTGCTGCCAATTTTGGCGCCGTCACCCACCTCAAAACCGCCCAGCACCTTGGCGCCCGCGCTCACCACCACGTCCTTGCCCAGGGTGGGGTGCCGTTTGGCCCCTTTGTACAAGGACGTGCCCCCCAGGGTGACGCCTTGGTAAATGGTGCATCCGTCGCCGATCTCGGCCGTCTCGCCCACCACCACGCCCATGGCGTGGTCAAAAAACACCCGCTCGCCAATCTTCGCACCGGGGTGAATCTCAATGCCCGTGAGCCCCCGCGAGATGTGCGAAATGAAGCGCCCCAGCCACTTGAACCCGTGGTTCCAGCACCAATGCGCGCGGCGGTGCATCACCAAAGCATGCAGGCCGGGGTAACACGTCAACACCTCCCAAGCCGTGCGGGCGGCGGGGTCGCGTTCAAGAATGCACTGGATGTCGGAGCGAAGACGAGAAAACATGCTTGCGAGTCTACCTTTTCGCCTTGGCCGCCTCGATCATGGCCTTGGCCACCCCGCGCAAGATGTGGATTTCTTCGGGCTGCAAATCGGCCCGGTTGAACAGCTGGTTCAGGCGTGGCATGAGTTTTTTGGGGGCCGCCGGGTCCAAAAAGCCAATCTCGGTCAAGGCCTGCTCCCAGTGCGTGAGCATGCCCGCCACCTGCTGCGCGTCCGCCCGCTCTGCCAAGGGCACTGGGTCGGGCACCGCGTCTGGCACCGCAAACCCACCCAGCGCCTCCCGCCAGTCGTAGGCAATGACCTGGATGGCCGAGCCCAGGTTGAGTGAGCCGAACTTGGGGTGGGTCGGGATCGACAGCGCCACATGGCAGCGGTAAACGTCCTCGTTTTTCATGCCATAGCGCTCAGAGCCAAACAAAAACGCCACCGACTGCTCGGGCGCGCCGGGGCGCGTCAGCTCGGCAAAGTGCGCGCGCGGCTGGCGGGTCGGCGGGCCAAAGTCGCGTGGCGTCATGGCCGTGGCACACAGATGGGTGACGCCGTCGAGCGCCTCGTCCAGCGTCTGCACCACCCGCGCCTGGGCCAACACATCGTTGGCCCCGCTGGCGCGCTGGATGGTTTCTTCCTTGCGCAGCACATTGGGCCAGCGCGGGGCCACCAGCACCAACTCATCAAAGCCCATGACTTTCATGGCCCGAGCGGCCGCGCCCACATTGCCCGCGTGGCTGGTTTCAATCAAGATAAATCGCGTTTTCATGGGGTCGATTGTCCCATTGCCCCTGCACATTGAGCCTGCGCCAGGCCCAAACCGGCTTTTTCGTGGGAAAATATCCGCTTCGCCGTCGCGATCGTGCGCCGGCCAGCCAGGTTCTTAACAATTTATGTCGTCCAATCTCCACCCCATGCTCAACGTGGCCATCAAGGCCGCGCGCGCCGCTGGCGCGATCATCAACCGCGCCGCGCTCGATGTCGAATCCGTGCGCATCTCGCAAAAGCAGGTCAACGACTTCGTGACCGAGGTGGACCACGCCAGTGAAGCCGTCATCATCGAGACCTTGCTCACCGCCTACCCTGACCACGGCATCTTGGCCGAAGAGTCGGGCAGCACGCACGGTAACCCGGGCGCTGACCACATCTGGATCATCGACCCCTTGGACGGCACCACCAACTTCATCCACGGATTCCCGGTTTATTGCGTCAGCATTGCCCTGCAAGTGCGCGGCAAGATCGAGCAAGCCGTCATTTACGACCCCAGCCGCAACGACCTGTTCACCGCCACCAAAGGCCGTGGCGCCTTCATGAACGACCGCCGCCTGCGCGTGAGCAAGCGCATCCGTTTGCAAGAGTGCCTGATCTCCACCGGTTTCCCCTTCCGCAAGGGCGACAACTTCAACCAGTACCTGCGCATGATGGGCGACGTGATGCAGCGCACCGCTGGCCTGCGCCGCCCAGGTTCTGCCGCACTCGATCTGGCCTACGTGGCCGCAGGCTTCACCGACGGTTTCTTTGAAACCGGCTTGTCCCCTTGGGACGTGGCCGCAGGATCTTTGCTGGTCACCGAAGCCGGTGGCCTGATCGGCAA